>NZ_VITO01000011.1:0-20309 GCF_007828025.1 Nitrospirillum bahiense | reverse complement strand
ACTCACCAGCGTCGTCTGCACGGTGTCGACGCCGGCGCCGGCCGCTTCCATCACCACGTCGCCGGCGTCATCCACCAGATAGGTGTCGTTGCCGCCGCCGCCGACCAGCGTGTCTGCCCCGGTACCGCCATCCAGCACGTCATCACCAGCGCCGCCGGTGATGATGTTGGCCAAGGCATTGCCCGTGCCGGTGAAGGCACCGGTGCCTGTGTAGGTCAGGTTCTCGACGTTGCTGCCCAGCGTGTAACTCACCAGCGTCGTCTGCACGGTATCGACACCAGCCCCAGCCGCTTCCATCACCACGTCGCCGGCGTCATCCACCAGATAGGTGTCGTTGCCGGCACCGCCGACCAGCGTATCCGCCCCGGTACCACCATCCAGCACGTCATTCCCGGCGCCACCGGTGATCACGTTGGCCAAGGCATTACCCGTGCCGGTGAAGGCCGCGCTGCCCGTGTAGGTCAGGTTCTCGACGTTGCCGCCCAGCGTATAGCTCGCCAGCGTCGTCTGCACCGTGTCGACGCCAGCGCCGGCTGCCTCCGTCACCACGTCACCGGCGTCATCTACCAGATAGGTGTCGTTGCCGCCGCCGCCGACCAGCGTGTCCGCCCCAGTCCCGCCATCCAGCACATCGGCCCCGGCACCACCGGTGATGACGTTGGCCAGCGCGTTGCCCCTGCCGGTGAAGCTGCCGCTGCCCGTATAGGTCAAGTTCTCCACATTGGCGCCCAGCGTGTAGCTCGCCAGCGTCGTGCGAGCCTCATCCGTCCCGGCGCCGACCGCCTCCGTCACCACGTCGGTGGCACTATCCACCAGGTAAACGTCGTTGCCCGTGCCCCCCACCAACGTGTCATTGCCACTGCCACCGTCCAGGGTATCGTCGCCGGCACCGCCCGTCAGCGAGTCATTGGCGGCCCCACCCGTGATGACGTTGTTCAGCTCATTGCCCGTGCCGGTGAAGGCCACCGTGCCCGTGTAGGTCAGGTTCTCCACATTGGCGCCCAGCGTGTAGGTGGCCAATGTAGTCCGCACCGTGTCGGTGCCGGCGCCCGCATTTTCCCGCACCACGTCACCGGCGTTGTCCACCACATAGGTGTCGTTCCCCGCGCCGCCGATCAAGGTGTCGACACCGGCGGCGCCATCCAGCGTGTCGTCCCCCATCCCGCCGGTCAGTTGATTGTTCAGGATGCTGCCCGTGCCGGAGAAATTGCCCGTGCCGATGAAGGTCAGGTTCTCGACGTTGGCCGAAACCAGGGTGTAATTCGTCAGCCAAGTCCGGATTTCATCCGTACCGCCACCCGAATTCTCCTTCACCACGTCACCCAGATCATCGACATAATAGACGTCGTCACCTGTGCCCGCCCCCATGGTGTCGGCGCCGGCGCCACCATCCAGCGTGTCATTGCCGGTGGCACCAATCAGGCTGTTGGCCAGATCGTTGCCGACACCATAGAAATTGCCGCTGCCCGTGTAGGTCAGGTTCTCGACATTGGCACCCAGCGTGTAGCTGGACGCAGTGACCTTCACCTCATCCGTGCCGCCCCCGGCCGCCTCCACCACCACATCGTTGGCGCTATCGGCGAAATAGGTGTCGTTGCCCGAGCCACCGATCATCGTGTCGTCGCCGGCCCCGCCCGTGATGCTATTGGCAACCGCGGCATTGCCCCTGAGCACGTTGTTCAACTCGTTGCCGATGACGGTGAAGCCCGCTGTCCCCGCGCCACCGGTGTAGGTCACGTTCTCCACATTGGCGCTGGTTAGCGTGTAGTTCGCCAGGCCGGTCTGGATCTCATCCGTGCCCTCGCCCGCATTCTCGATGACCACGTCGAGGGCGGTGCTCACGACATAGACGTCGTTGCCCGCACCACCGATCATCGTGTCGGCGGCAGCACCACCGTCCAGTGTGTCGTTGCCACCGCCGCCAACCAGCAGATTGCTGAGAGTGTTGCCGGTGCCATAGAAATTGCCGGTGCCGACGTAGCGCAGGTTTTCCACGTTGGCGCTCAGGATGTAACTGGGGGCAGTGGCCCACACCTCATCCGTGCCGGCGCCCGTCTCCGTCACCACATCATTGGCATCATCCACCAGGTAGATGTCGTTGCCCAGGCCACCGATCAGGGTGTCCACCCCGGCACCGCCATCCAACGTGTCATTACCCCCGCCGCCGGTGACGGTGTTGGTCAGGGCGTTGCCGACACCGGAGAAATTGCCACTGCCCGTGTAGGTCAGCTTCTCGACATTGGCGCTCAGCGTGTAGCTGGCCGAGGTGGCCTGAACCTCATCGGCGCCCTCGCCCGGGTTCTCCACCACCACATCATTGGCGCTGTCCACCTGGAAGATATCGTCGCCGGTGCCGCCAATCAGGGTATCTTCCCCCGCACCGCCGTTCAGCGTATCGTTGCCGCCGGCACCGTTCAGCACGTCATTGCCAGCACCGCCGGTGAGGACGTTGGCGGCGTCGTTGCCCATACCGGTGAAGGCATCAGCGCCGACATAGGTCAGCTTCTCGATATTGGCGCTCAGCACGTAACCGGCCACCGAGGACCGCACCTCGTCGGCACCCTCGCCCGCGTTCTCCACCACCACGTCGTTGAGGCTGTCCACGAAATAGACATCGTTACCGGCGCCACCGACCAGGGTGTCGGCCCCCGCCCCGCCATTCAGCGTGTCGTTGCCGGCACCGCTGGTGATGACATTCCCCAGGGCGTTGCCGGTGCCGGTGAAGGCCAGGGTGCCGGTATAGGTCAGGTTGTCGACATCAGCGGTCAGCGCATAGGTCGCCACCGACGTCTTGACCAAATCCACGCCGGCCCCAGCCGCCTCGACCACCAGGTCGCCGGCATTGTCGACGATGTAGGTGTCGTTGCCGGCGCCGCCGACCAGCGTGTCGGCCCCCGCGCCACCATCCAGCGTGTCGTCCCCCGCCCCACCGGTCAGGCTATTGCCCACGTTGTTGCCCGTGCCGGCAAAGTTGCCGGTACCGAGGAAAGCCAGGTTCTCAAGATTGAGATTGACGAGCATCGAGTATGTGTTGAGCGTGGTTCGCACCTCGTCCGTGCCACCATTGGCCCCCTCGCCAATCACGTCACCGACATTATCGATGTAATAGGTGTCATTGCCGGCCCCACCGTTCAGCGTGTCAGCTCCCAGGCCGCCGTCCAGCACGTCATCACCGGCCCCGCCTGTCAGGGTATTGGCCAGATCATTGCCGACACCCCTGAAGTTTCCGGTGCCCCAGAAGGTCAAGTTCTCAATATTGGCGCTAAGGGTGTAGCTGGCCGACGTGGCACGCACCAAGTCCGTGCCCTCGTTCGCATTTTCCACGATCACGTCGTTGACGCTATCGACGTAATAGATTTCGTTGCCGGCACCGCCGATCAGGATGTCGTTGCCCGCCTTACCATCTATCGTGTCGTTGCCGGCGCCACCGATGATGACATTATCGAGCTCGTTGCCGTTGCCCAGGAAACCCGCTGTGCCGGTGTAGGTCATATTTTCGATGTTAGCGCCCAAGGTGTAGCCCGCCGCCGACACCTTCACCAAATCGACACCCTCATCCGGGTTTTCGATCACCACATCGGCGCCGTTGTCAGCGATGTAAACATCATTGCCAACGCCACCGATAAGGGTGTCAGCACCCGTGCCGCCGTCCAGCGTATCGTCACCGGCGCCGCCAGTGATAACGTTCAGCCGCGTGTTATTACCAGTGCCGACGAAGTTCCCCGTGCCGGTGAACGTCAGGTTCTCCATATTGGCGTCCAGCGCATAGGCATTGAGCGAGGTCCGCACTTCGTCCGTGCCGGCGTTGCTCCCCTCCGTCACCACATCACCGGCGTTGTCCACGATGTAGACGTCGTCGCCGGCGCCGCCGATCAACGTGTCGGCGCCGGCGCCACCATCCAGCGTGTCGCTGCCGGCGCCACCGGTGAGCGTGTTGGCCAAGTTATTGCCCACGCCATAGAAAGTGCCGCTGCCCGTGTAGGTCAACTTTTCGATGTTGGCGCCGAGCGTGTAGCTGGCCGACGTGGCCTGGACCTCGTCAGTGCCCTCGCCCGCATTCTCCACCACCACGTCATTGGCACTGTTGACGCGGAAGATGTCATTGCCGGCACCGCCGATCAGCATGTCGTCCCCGGCACCGCCCGTGATTACGTTGGCCAGTTCGTTGCCGATACCGGTGAAGGCTTCCGTGCCGATATAGGTAAGGTTCTCCACATTGGCGCCCAGGGTGTAGGCGTTAAGCGTGGTCCGCACTTCATCGGTGCCGGCGGCGGCGTTCTCCGTCACCACATCGCCGGCGTCATCCACCCAATAGGTGTCGTTGCCGGCCCCACCAATCAACGTGTCGGCCCCGGCGGCGCCATCCAGCTGATCACCACCGGCGCCACCCTTGATCAGATTGCCCAAGCCATTACCGGTGCCGGCGAAGGCCGCCGTACCGGTATAGGTCAGGTTCTCGAAGTTGGCGCCCAGGGTATAGCCGGTCAGCGTGGTGAGGATGGTGTCTGTGCCCTCGCCCGCGTTCTCCTGTACGACGTCGCCGGTGTCATCAACCCCATAGGTGTCGTCGCCCATACCGCCGATCAACGTGTCCGCGCCAGTCCCACCGATCAATTGGTCGTTGCCGGTCCCACCGGTGATCAGATTGCCCAGCGCATTGCCCGTCCCGGTGAAATTGCCGCTACCGGTGAACGTCAGGTTCTCGACATTGGGGGTCAGGGTATACGCCGCCAGCGTGGTTCGCACCTCGTCCAGGCCTTCACCGGGATTCTCGGTGACCACGTCGCCCGCGTTGTCCACGACGTAGAGATCGTTACCGGCGCCACCGATCAACGCGTCCGCCCCCGCCGCGCCATCCAACACATCATCGCCTATGCCACCGATGATCGTATTATTCAGGCTGTTGCCGAAACCGCTGAAGGCGTTCGTGCCGGTATAGGTCAGGTTCTCGAAATTGGCGCCCAGCGTGTAGGTGGCAAGCGTGGTGCGGATACCGTCCGTCCCCTCGCCCGCGTTCTCGGCAATCACGTCGGTGACGCTGTCCACCACATAGGTGTCGTTGCCGGTCCCCCCCAGCATAGTATCGGCACCGCCATTGCCGACCAGGGTGTCATCACCACCGGCACCGCTGAGCACATCGTTCCCGGCGCCGCCGGTGATGAGGTTGTTCTGCGCGTTGCCTGTGCCGGTGAAGTCGCCCGTGCCGACGAAGGTCAATGTTTCGATGTTGGCGCTCAAGGCGTAGCTGGCCGCCGTGGCCCGCACCTCGTCATTGCCTTCGCCGGCGTTCTCCGTCACCACGTCGGCGACGTTGTCCACCAGGAAAAGGTCATTGCCGGCGCCACCGACCAGGGTATCGATCCCCGCCCCGCCGGCCAGTGTGTCATCGCCGGCCCCGCCGACCAGCAGATCGTTGCCGGCGCCACCGGTGATCACGTTGGCCTGGGCGTTACCCGTACCGGTGAAGTTGCCCGTACCGACGAAGGTCAGCTTCTCCACATTGGCACTGAGGGTGTAGCTGGCCGCCGTGGTCCGCACCTCGTCCGTGCCCTCGCCAGGGTTCTCAAGCACCACGTCACCGGCGTTATCCACCAGGTAAAGGTCATCGCCGATACCGCCCACCATGTAGTCGACGCCGGTTCCGCCATCCAACGTATCGTTGCCCGTGCCGCCGGAGAGGGTGTCATCGCCACCCATGCCGGCGAGAATGTCGTCGCCGGCCCCGCCGGAGATGACATCGTCGCTGGCGCCACCTGTCAGCGTATCGTTACCGCCATATCCAGAAATGGTGTTCCGTTCATCGGATCCCGTCAGCAGATCCGGGCCGTCAGTCCCCCGCAGCGGCGCGTAGTAAGGCAAGGCCGGGCCGGTGCTGGGCAACAGCTTGGTGACGATATCGTATCCAGTGGCTGTCTGGCTGGCCCACACCGCCATCAGGCCGCCATCCGCCTGCACGACCACGGACGCCTGGTATTGGTTGCCATCCGTCGTGTCGTTCAGGCGGAATTCGCCCCCGGCCTTGGCGCCGCTGGCGTCGAAGCGCTGGGCGTACACGCCATAGCCGCTGCCATCCTCGTTGTTCGACGCCCAAGTGACCAGGTAACCACCATCCGGCAAGGCCACCGCCTTGGGCTGGGTCTGGTTGCCCGCGGTATAGGTGTTCACCCTGACGGTGCTGCCCATCAAGGTGCCGGCCGCGTTGTAACGCCGCAGCAGGATGTCATAGGTGCCGGCGGCCGAATCCCAGGACGCGGTACTGTCGACAAAGGCCACCACATAGCCGCCGTCCGTGAGACCGGCGAGCGAAGCCTGCAGTTGGCTGCCCGACCCCGGGCCGCCCAACAGATAAATGGAATTGCCGGAGCCAGTGCCGCTGGCATCGAACTTCTGGAGGAAGATATCGCGGCCGGCAGCACCGTTGACGAAGTCATAGGCAACGATGAAGGTGCCGTTGGCCAGCGGCGTGACCGACGTGTGCTCCACATCCGACGACGCCAGGACACCATCCACCCGGAACGCGCCGGTGAGGGCCATGCCGTTGTCGTTGAACAGTTGCCCATAGGTAAGGCCGCCGCTGCTCCACGTCACCACCACGTTGTCGTTCGTCAGCAAGGTCGCGCTGACGTCGATGCTGTTCAGCATGCCGCCCATGGTGATGGGATCGCCCACGGCGTTGCCGTTGGAATCATAGCGCCGACCGGCAAGGGGTCCCCCTGCCTGCTGCCAGATCACCTGGAACCCGCCATCGGCCAAGCCCACGACCGCCGGCTTGCTCTGCGTGCCGCCCGTCAGCAGGGTCACGCGGAACTCATCCCCGATCTTTTGCCCCGTGGCCGTGAAAAGCTGGGCGTAGATACCGCCGGCATCGCCATCGCCGTCCTGGCCCGCCGACGTCCAGGTCACCACGTAAGTGCCGTCCTTCAGGACGGTCACGGTCGGCCACGTCTGGTCCCCATCCATGTAGGTGTTGGCGATCACTTCCGTTCCGGTGGCGCTGGCCGGCGCCGGAACGACCGTGTTGATGATCGTCGGCTGCCATTCGCTCCAGGTCGCGCCATCGCTGACCCGCACCATGACGACATCGGTGGCGGCGGTATTGCTGCCGACGAAGCGCAGGCGGGTCAACTGGTCCGGGGTCAAGGTGATGATATCACCGGTGGCCTCGGCGTCACCGTCCACCGTGAAGTATCCCCCCCCGGGCTTGATCTCCTGGAACTGGTAGGCGACTACCGCCTGGTTCCAATTGTAGACCAAGGCCTTGGGCGCCAAGGTTCCCTGTGCGCGTACCAGCAGCGTGCGCGCATCCGCCGCCGGGGGCGCGGCGGCCAGGGTCTTGGTCATGATGTCATAGCCGGTAGCGGTCTGGCTGGCCCACACGACCACCACGCTGCCGTCCGCCCGCACGTCCAGGTTGGCCTGGTACTGGTTGCCGTCGGTCGTGTCGTTCAGGCGGAACTCACCTCCGATCCGCGTGCCGTTGGCATCATAGCGCTGGGCGTACACGCCGTAGCCGCTGCCATCCTCGTTGTTCGACGCCCAGGTGACCAGGTAGCCGCCGTCCGGCATGGCCACCACCTTGGGCTGGAGCTGGGTATCCGTCGTAACGGAATCGACGCGCACCGTACCACCGACCAAGGTGCCTGAAGCATTGTAGCGCCGCAGCAAGATGTCGTAGGTGCCGGTGCCATCCCACGGCGCCGTGTCGTCGATGAACGCCACCACATAGCCGCCATCCGTGAGGCCGGCGAGCGAGGCCTGCAGCTGGTTGCCGGGACCCGGACCACCCATCAGGTAAATGTAGTCGCCCAAGCCAGTACCGCTGGCATCGAACTTCTGGAGGAAGATATCTCGGCCGGCAGCACCGTTGACGAAGTCATAGGCAACGATGAAGGTGCCGTTGGCCAGCGGCGTGACCGACGTGTGCTCCACATCCGCCGACGGCAGGACACCATCCACCCGGAACGCGCCGGTGAGGGCCATGCCATTGTCATTGAACAGTTGCCCATAGGTAAGGCCGCCGCTGCTCCACGTCACCACCACGTTGCCGTTCGTCAGCAGGGTCGCGGCCACGTCCACACTGTTCAGCATGCCGCCCATGGTAATGGGATCGCCCACGGCGTTGCCGTTCGAATCATAGCGCCGGCCGGCGAGGGCCCCGCCCGTCTGTTGCCAGATGATCTGGAACCCGCCATCGGCCAGCCCCACGACCACCGGCTTGCCCTGTGCCCCCGCGGTCAGCAGATTCACCCGGAACTCATCACCCAGTTTCTGGCCGTCAGCGGCGAAACGCTGGCCGTAGATGCCGGCGCCATCACCGTCCTGGCCCGCCGACGTCCAGGTCACCACGTAGCTGCCGTCCGTCAGGAAGGTCACCGACGGCGTCGTCTGGTCCCCATCCGTATAGCTGTTGACCACGCTTTCCGGGCCCGGCGTGTAGTTCCTCACGTCGGCCGTAACCGTCACCGTGCTGTACGCCCAGCCGCTATAGTCCTTTCCATCACCGATCCGCACGGCGACGGTGTTGTCGCCCTGGCCGGTTCCAGCCACGAAGCGCAGGCCCCTCAACTGCGCGGCGGTCACGGTGATCACGCTGCCCGCCGCCTGAACCACGCCGTTCAGGGTGAAATAACCGCCGGCCGGATCGGCGCTCATGTCCTGGAACTGATAGACCGAGGCATACTGCGCACCCATGTCGATCAACGCCCGGGCCGCCACGGACTGCTGCATGCCGAGGAGCAGCGTGCGCCCACCCGCCGCCGGGGGCGTGGCGGCCAGGGTCTTGGTCATGATGTCATAGCCGGTGGCAGTCTGGCTGGCCCACACGACCACCACGCTGCCGTCCGCCCGCACGTCCAGGTTGGCCTGGTACTGGTTGCCGTCGGTCGTGTCGTTCAGACGGAACTCACCCCCGATCCGCGTGCCGTTGGCATCATAGCGCTGGGCGTACACGCCGTAGCCGCTGCCATCCTCGTTGTTCGACGCCCAGGTGACCAGGTAGCCGCCGTCCGGCATGGCCACCACCTTGGGCTGGAGCTGGGTATCCGTCGTAACGGAATCGACGCGCACCGTACCACCGACCAAGGTGCCTGAAGCATTGTAGCGCCGCAGCAAGATGTCGTAGGTGCCGGTGCCATCCCACGGCGCCGTGTCGTCGATGAACGCCACCACATAGCCGCCATCCGTGAGACCGGCGAGCGAGGCCTGCAACTGGTTGCCGGGACCCGGACCACCCATCAGGTAAATGTAGCCGCCCACCGCGTTGCCACTGCCGTCGAACCTCTGAAGGAAGATATCCCGGTTCGCGGCGCCGTTGGCGATATCCAGGGCGGCGACGAAACCGCCGTTGGCCAAGGCTGTGACCGACGACCGCTCCACGTCCGCCGACGCCAGGGTGCTGTACAGGACGTTCGCGCCGGTGACGGCCATGCCGTTGTCGTTGAACACCTGGCCATACACCAAGCCACCATTGCTCCACGACACCACCACGTTGCCGTTCGTCAGCAGGGTCGCGGCCACGTCCACGCTGTTCAGCATGCCGCCCATGGTGATCTGGTTGCCCATGGCGTTGCCGTTGGCATCGTATCGCTGACCGCCAAGGGCCCCTCCCGACTGCTGCCAGATGATCTGGAATCCGCCATCGGCCAGCCCCACCACCACCGGCTTGCTCTGCGCCCCCGCCGTCACCGTATTCACGCGGAACTCATCACCCAGTTTCTGGCCGTCAGCGGCGAAACGCTGGCCGTAGATGCCGGCGCCATCACCGTCCTGGCCCGCCGACGTCCAGGTCACCACGTAGCTGCCGTTCGCCAGGAAGGTCACCGACGGTGCCGTCTGGTCCCCATCCGTATAGCTGTTGACCACGCTTTCAGGGCCCGGCGTATAGTTCCCGGATGCCGCCGTGACCGTCACCGTGCTGTATGCCCAATCGCTCAGATTCGTCCCATCGCTGATCCGCACGGCGATGGTGTGGTCACCCTGGCCGGTTCCAGCCACGAAGCGCAGGCCGCTCAACTGCGCGGCGGTCACAGTGATCACGCTGCCCGCCGCCTGAACCACGCCGTTCAGGGTGAAATAGCCGCTGGCCGGGTCGGCGTTCATGTCCTGGAACTGATAGGCGGCCGCGTATTGCTGCCCGATGTCGACCAGGGCTTTAGCGGCGATGGCTCCCTGCAGTCCAAGGATGGTGTCACGGCTTCCCGCCGTCAGCGGGGACACGGGCAGAACCTTGGTCACAATGTCGTTGCCGTCGGCGGTTTGACTGGTCCACGCCGCCACCACAGTGCCGTCCGCCCGCACGGCGATGCTGGGTTGAAGCTGGTCGCCTGACGTCGCATCATTCAGGCGGAACTGGCCCCCCACCACCACACCGCGGGAATCATACCGCTGACCGTAGACGCCGTAGCCACTGCCGTCCTGGCCATTCGAAACCCAGGTCACCAGATAGCCGCCGTCGGGCAAGGCGGTCACCTGTGGCTGCAGCTGGGTGCCCGCAGTGAAGGTGTCGATGCGAACGGTGCCGCCCACCAGCGTGCCGGCGGCATTGTAGCGCCGCAGCAGGATGTCGTAGGTGCCGCTGCCATCCCACGGCGCCGTGTCGTCGGCAAAGACCACGACACGGTCGCCCCCCGTTAAGGCGGCGATCGACGCCTGGGTCTGATTCCCTCCTGCCGGGCCGCCTAAGAGGAAATAAGGTCCGCCAGCGCTATTGCCACTGGCATCGAACTGCCACCAGAAGACATCCCTGGCGTTGTTGAGATTTTCGTCCCAGCTGGTGGCGAAACCGCCATTGGGCAGCGCCGTGATGGCAATGCGCTGCCCATCCTGCGCCGCCACGCTATTGGACACCTGCATTTGGCCGCCGACGGCGGCACCGCTGCCGTTATAGATCCGGCCATAGGCCACGCCGTTGTAATTCCAGACGACGACCAGATTGCCGTTCGTCATCACCGCCGCCTTCGGCCCATTGCCCGTACCGAGGGTCGTCTGTCCGCCCGACGGCATATCATCGGCGTTGTAGCGTTGGGCGACGATGGTCCCGCCCTGGTTCCAGACGACTTCATAGCCGCCGTTCGGCAGCGCCACGGTGAAAGGGGTGACCTCGTTCCCGGCGGTGACGGTGTTCACCCGGAACTCGTCACCGGTCTTCTGCCCATCCCCCGCGAAGTGCTGGGCGTAAATGCCGGATCCGTCGCCATCCTGCCCCGCCGATGCCCAACTGACCACATAGCTGCCGTCCGCCAGCACCGCCACCGACGGTGTCGTTTGATCGCTTGCCGTATAGCTGTTGGCAATGGTCTCGGGGATGGAATCGTAGGGACCGGGCATGGCTTCCTCCATAGGGAGATCAATGGGCGGGGTACCGGCCAGCCCCTGGGCAAACCAGGGGCCTTCGCCGCCGTCAGGGAAGGGCGTCGCCGGAACCGGAGGGGTCTGATCAGGAAATGGGTCGAGAAAGGGCCACCGAGGTCCGCTCAGGCATCGGTCACGCCTAGGGAGGAAGGTGCGGTTTCCACCTTATGCCCCGCCAGGGCCCAATGCCGGTGTCTACCTTGCCACCACCGGGGCCCCCCGCCATGGCGGGGGTGTGTTTGACAGTTGCAATACACAGCGTAACCCCTGCCAAGGTTGTGTTTGCTGGAGCAATCAACCATGGTGCGGACAAGACTGCAAGCAACAACCCGTCACAAGGTGCGTCAATTTGCAGATTTGACATATATCGGCCGCGCGTGATTGTCGCAGGACGCTGCCTCGTAGACCGATTATCTTTCTATATCAAATGAGTAAGGCCACCAGGCACCTGTCGGGCGCCTGGTGGCCTTCAAGTGAACACCATGAAACCGTGTCAGAGGGCCTTGGCCGCCCGCTCCGGCAGGGTGCTGGACTCGTCATCGGAGGGGAGCGCGCTTTTGTCCCACCCCCCGCCCAGCGCCCGGATGAGGGCCACGTCGGCCTGCACCTGGCGGGTGTGCAGATCCAGGCTGCTCTGCTGCGCCTCCAACAGGGCGGTCTGCGCCGTCACCACCTCCAGGTAGCTGTCGGCGCCGTCGCGGTAGAGGTTGGTGGCCATGTCCAGGGTGCGCTGGGCCGCCAGGGTGCCGGCGTCCTCATCCTTGGCGGCCGTCCCCAGCCAGCGGATGGCGGCCAAATTGTCCTCCACCTCGCGGAAGGCGTTCAGCACCGTCTCGCGATACTTGGCGGCGGCCTCGTCATGCTGGGCCACCGCCTTGGCCAGGCCGGCATCCAGCCGCCCGCCCTCGAACAGCGGCAGGGTGACACCGGGCCCCACCGACCAGAAGGCCATGGGCAGCTTCAGCAGGTTGAAGCCCGTGTCCTGGAAGCCGCCCACCGCCTGCAACGACAAGTCGGGGTAGTAGGCGGCGCGGGCCACGCCGATGCCGGCGTTGGCGGCCAGCACGTCGCGTTCCGCCGCCGCCACGTCCGGCCGGCGCTGCAGCAGGGTGGAGGGCAGCCCCGTGGGCACGGCCGGCAGGGCCGGCGTCCACCGCACGGGCGCCAGGGTGAATTCCGCCGGCGCCAGGCCCACCAGGGCCGCGATGGCGTGTTCCATCTGCGCCCGCTGCGACGCCACCTGCGAGACCTGGGACCGGGCGGTGTCCAGCTGGGTTTCCGCCCGCGACACGTCCAGCCCGGCCACGATGCGTCCCTGGAACATGGTCTGGGTCAGGCTGAGCTGCTTCTCATAGGCCGTGACCGTGTCGGCCAGGATGTGGGCGCGTTCATCCAGGCCGCGCAGCGCGAAATAATCGCTGGCCAGCTCGGCCTGCAACCCGAGCCGTACCGAGGCCAGGTCGGCGGCGCTGGCCTGGGCTTCCGCTCGGCCGGCGGCCACCTGGTTGCGCACCTTGCCCCAGAGGTCCAGTTCATAAGACGCGGAGGCGCCGATGGTGTTGGCGCCGTAGACGTTGCGCTGGCCGGCGCCGCGCAGGGGGCGGTCCTTGGACTGGCGGTTGGTGCTGATGCTGGCGGTGCCGTCCACGCGCGGCAACAGGCCGGCGGAAACGGCGGCGGCATCCGCGCGCGCCTCGTCATAGCGGGCCAGCGCCACGGCCAGGGTGGGGTTGGCCGCTTCGATCCGGTCCTCAAGGCCGTTCAGCACCGGATCGTTGAAGGCCGTCCACCAGGGACCGCGCGCCTGCTGGTCCGCCGGCTGGGCCGGCTGCCACGGGGCGCCGCCGGCCTCCTTGAAGGCGGGCGGCAGGTCGAGGTGGGGCGGCTGATAGTCCGGCGCCAGGTTACAGCCCGCCAGCGCCAGCAGCGCGCCACTGGCCATGAGAGACTTCGTGAAAGACATGGCTGTTACCGGTCCGTCTTCGCCGTAGTGCCCGTGGCCGCTTCCGCCACCTTGCCCGCCCCCTCACCCGCACCGGCCAGGCGCACCACGTCGCCCGACACCAATGTCTCGGGCGGGTTGTCGATGACCTTGTCCGTGGGGGTCAGGCCCGCCACGATCTCAACGCTGTCACCCATGTCGCGGCCGATGGTCACCGGCTTCAGCTGGGCCTTGCCATCGGGGCCCAGCACGGCCACCTCGGCCCCCTTGTCGCTGGGGACCAGGACGGTCGCCGGCACCTTCACCATGTTGGCGTTGCTGGGCACCTGAAAATGCACCTCGGCGAAGGTGCCGGGCGTCAGCAGACCGTCCGGGTTGTCGGCCTGAAGTTCCACCAGCATGGTGCGCGACGCCTGGCTGACGGCGTTGGCCGTTGTCACCAGCGTGGCGTCGAAGTGCCGGCCGGGATACTGCGGCAGGTCGAAGGTGGCCTTGACCCCCGGGGTCAACAGGCTGGCGAAGGCCTGCGGGATTTGCACGTACAGGCGCATGCTGTGCAGGTCCGACACCTGGAACAGTTCCTGCCCGGTCCCGCCGCCGGCATTGATCAGAGCGCCCACGTCGGTCGTGCGGGCGGTGACGACGCCGTCGAAGGGCGCCACGATGCGTTTGAACGCCGTCAATGCCTCCAGCCGGCGGACGTTGGCGGCGGCACTTTCCACCGCCGCCCGCTTGGCGGCGCTATCGCCCACCTTCTCATCCGCCGCCTGCTGCGACACCGACTGCGAGGCCACCAGCGCCGCCCAGCGCTTGGCCGTCAGGTCCGCCAGCTCGGCGGTCGCCTTGGCCTTGGCCAGGTCGGCCTTGGCCTGTTCCAGCTGCTGGTCCAGGTCGGGGGTGTCGATGGTGCCCAGCAGGTCGCCCGCCTTCACCTTGGCGCCGATATCCTTGTCCCAGCTTTTGAGGTAACCGCTCACCCGGGCGTAGATCGGCGCCTGGGTATAGGCCTGCAGCGTGCCCGGCAAGGTCAGCGTCTGCTGCGCCGCCCCGCGACTGACGGGCGCCAGCGCCACGGTGGGAACGGCCTGGTCGGCGTTCCATTGAACCAGGTCGCGGGTCGCACGGGCACGGTCGGTCAAACCGACGACGACGATGGCGCCGGCGGCAAGCAGCGCCATTCCCCCCAGCAAGGCCAGGCGGCGGGGATTGGGGGTGGTGATTTGGGCGGTGGACATGATCGGGTCGCTCCTATCCGGGACGGCGGCTGCGGCTCAAAGGAAGGGGTGGGATCGGGAAAAGGCTCAAACGGGGGCTGGCGCCGCCTGCCCGCCGGGCTCACGGGCACGCTCATGGTCGCGGGCATGCACCAGGCTGAACAGCGCCGGCACCAGGAACAGTGTGGCCAGCGTGGCGAAGACCAGCCCACCGATGACCGCGCGGCCCAGGGGGGCGTTCTGCCCCGGCTCGATGGCCATGGGCGCCATGCCGATGACCATGGCCAGGGCCGTCATCAGCACGGGGCGGAAGCGGGTGTGCCCCGCCTCCATGGCGGCGGTCAGGGCGTCCACGCCGGCGGCCAGCCGTTCCCGGGCGAAGCTGATGACCAGGATGCTGTTGGCCGTGGCCACGCCCATGCACATGATGGCCCCGGTCAGCGCCGGCACCGACAGTGTGGTGCCCGTACCGAACAGCATCCAGATGATGCCGGCCAGCGCGCTGGGCAGGGCCATGACAATGACGAACGGGTCCATCCAGGATTGGAAGTTCACGACGATCAGCAGATAGATCAGCACGATGGCGAAGGCCAGGCCGATGAACAGCTGGTGGTAGGCGCTGGTCATGGTGGTGACCTGGCCCTGGATCTCCACGTGGCTGGCCCGCGGCAGATCCGCCGCCATGCTGTCCACGGCCTTCTGCACATCGGCGGCGATGGCGCCCAGGTCGCGATCCTTGGGCGTGGCGTAGATGTCGATGGTCGGGCGCACGTTATAGTGAGTCACCACCGCGTCCTGCCGCCCCCGGCTGATCTGCGCCAGGCCGCCCAGCAACTGGCTGGACTTGCCGGCAGCGGCCGGCGTCAGCGGCATGGTCTGCAGGCCGGCCATGGTGTCGATGTCGCGCTGGGGCGTCTGGATGGACACGGGATAGGAGATGCCGTTCCTGTGATTCAGCCAGAAGGTCGGCGCCGTTTGCGTGCTGCCGGCCAGGGTGTCCAGCATGGTGGTCGCGGCGTCCTTTTCGGTGAGCCCGACCAGGCCGGCCAGCGACCGGTTCACCGCCACCTTCAGCGACGGCAGCTGGAAGGCCTGTTCCACCCGGGCGTCGGCCACGCCGGGAATGCGGGCAATCTTGGCCAACAGCTTGTTGGTGTAGACGCGGTTGGCCTCCAGGTCGCTGCCGACGATCTTCACGTCCAGCGGCGCCGGCAGGCCGAAGTTCAGCACCTGGGTGGTGATGTCGGCCGGCAGGAAGGCGAAGGTGGTGCCGGGAAACAGCCGCGGCAGGTCGTGGCGCAGGATGTCCACGTAGTCGTCGGTGGGCGCGTGGTCCTTGTTCAGCGCGATCAGGATGTCGGCATCTTCCACCCCGATGGTGCCGCTGTTGCCGTAGGCCATGTTGATGCCGCTGACCGGCAGGCCGATGTTGTCGACCATCCCGCCCAGGTCCTTGGAGGGGATCACATGGCGGATGGCATCGCCGACATGGTCGCAAAGGCGGCTCATCTCCTCGATGCGCAGGCCGGTGCGGCCGCGGACGTGGATCTTGATCTGGCCGCCGTCGACGGCGGGGAAGAAATTCTGTCCCAGGAAGGGCGCCAGCCCGAACGTGCCCAGCGATACGGCCAGGAACCCGCCGATCATCCAGCGGCGGTTCTGCAGGCCCAGCAGCAGCAGGCCCTGGTAGGTGGACCGCACCGCCTCGAACCCGCGTTCGAAGGTGCGCTGGAACTTCACGAAGGGATTACGCGTGGGCGCACCGTGGACATCGGTGTGCAGCCCGTGGCCGGCGTGGGCCTGGTTGCGCAGCAGATAGTTGGCCAGCGTGGGCACCAGGGTGCGCGACAGCACGTACGAGGCCATCAGGGCGAACACCACCGCCTCCGCCATGGGGCGGAACAGGAAGCCGGCGACACCGCCCAGGCCGAACATGGGCACGAAGGCGATGCAGATGCACAGCAGCGACACGGTGGCCGGCACCACGATCTGCTTGGCGCCGTCCAGGATGGCGGTCTCGATGGGCTTGCCGTGTTCCAGGTGCCAGTTGATGTTCTCGATGGTCACCGTGGCATCGTCCACCAGGATGCCCACCGCCAGCGCCAGCCCGCCCAGGGTCATGACATTGATGGTCTCGCCCAGGACGGACAGGGTGGTGATGGACGCCAGGATGGCCAGGGGAATGGACACGGTGATGATGAGCGTGGACCGCCAGCTGCCCAGGAACAGCAGGATCAGCAGGCCAGTCAGGCCGGCGGCGATGACACCCTCGCGGATCACGCCGCTGACCGCGTCCTTCACGAAGATGGACTGGTCGCCGATGGGGGTCAGGGTCACGCCGTCGGGCAGGGTCTTCCGGACGTCGGGCAGGCGCTTGTAGACGCCGGCGATGATGTCGAGGGTGGAAGCGGAGCCGGCCTTCAGCACGGACATCAGCACCGCCTTCTTGCCGTCCACGTGCACCACGTTGGTCTGGGGCGGGCTGCCGTCGTGGACATTGGCGACATCCCGCATATAGACGACGGCGCCGTTCACGGTCTTGATCGGCAAGTCGTTGAATGTGCTGATGTCGATCGGGGAGTCGTTCAGGTCGACGGGGTATTCCAGCTTGCCGATCTTCTGCGTGCCGGCCGGGGTGATCAGGTTCTGCACCGACAGGGCGGCGGCCACATCGGTGGCCGACAGGCCGTAGGCGTGCAGGGCCTGCTGGTTCAGGTCGATCTGCACCTGTCGCACCTTGCCGCCATAGACCGAGGGCAGCACAGCACCCGGCACCGTCACCAGCTGCGGCCGGATGGAATTCTGCGCGATGTCGTTCAACCGCGTTTCCGACAGATGGTCGCTGGACACGGCCAGCTGCAGGATGGGCACGCTGGCGGCGTTGAAGGTCAGGACCTGCGGCGGGTTGATGCCCGGCGGCATCTGCTTCAGCACCGTCTGCGAGATCGCCACCACCTGGGCCTGGGCGGCGTTGATATTGACGTTGGGCTGGAAGAACACCTTCACCACGCCGAAGCCCTGCATCGATTGGGATTCGATATGCTCCACATCGTTCACGGTGGAGGTCAGGGAACGTTCGTAATAGCCGATGATGCGTCCGGCCATGTCGTCGGGCTGCAGGCCGTTGTAGGTCCACACCACGGCGATGACGGGAATGCCGATATTGGGGAAGATGTCGGTCGGCGTCTTCACGGCCGACGAAACGCCGAAGATGAGGATCAGGATGGCCATCACGATGAACGTGTAGGGCCGGCGCAGCGCGATCTTGACGATTTCGATCATGACGGCGCCCCCGGCTGGGGGCGGGGGCGATGGGCGCGGGGCCGGCAATGGTCATTCATGATGCGGTGCGACACGTCTCGTGATCCCTCGAGAGCGGGTTCGTGAACCCAACACCTTGGGAAATAGGGGACGTCTCAACGAATTGGGATTAAATAATTTTTTTGGTTGCGCCGCAAAATACCGCCACAAATTGCGCCGAACCTATGGCCAAACGCCTGGGTTTCCAACCCCTTCGCCATCTGCTGCGCCGCAAATAAGCGCGATGACGGCGCCCAAATCGTTGCCATCGATCACCAATTTGAAGCCATGTAGGGCCGCGATGGCCTGCACCAGCGACAGGCCCAGGCCATTGCCCTGGATGTGGCGGCTTTTATCCAGGCGGTACAGGCGGCGGACCACGGCCGCCCGCTCCGCCGCCGGAATCCCGGGCCCGGTGTCCGACACCTCCACCACCGGCACAGCCTCCCCGCCGGTACCGCCCATGCGGGTGCGGATGAGGACGCGCCCGCCCTCCGGCGTGAACTTCACGGCGTTGTCCACCAGATTGGCCACCGCCTCGATCAGCAGGTCACGGTCGCCGGTCACGAACAGAGGCCCCCCGGCCTCCTGCGCCAGGGTCACCCCCTTGGCTTCGGCCAAGGGTTCGTAGAGGTCGAAGACCTCGCCCGCCACCTCCGCGAGATCCACGGTGGTGAAGCCCGCCTGGCGGCGGCTGTCCTCCAGCTCGGCGATGCGCAGCAGGGCCGTAATCATGCCGAACGCCTTGTCCAGGTCGGCCAGCGCCGCCTCCGCGCCCCGGCGCAGTTCCTCCGGCTCCTCGGCGGCCAGCCCCCGCTCCAGCTTGGCGCGCATGACCGACAGGGGGGTGCGCAGGTCATGCGCTATATTGTCACCCACCGCCCGGATCTCATCCAGCAGATGGACGATGCGGTCCAGCATCTGGTTCACCCGGGCGGACAGCTGGTCCACCGCGTCACGGTTGCCGGACAGCGGCAGGCGTTCGCGCAGGTCGCCACCCATGATGCGGCCTATGGTCTGCTGCACCGTCTGCACCCGGCGGCGGGCCCGCGCCCCACCTAGGACGCCGGACGCCAGCACCAAGGCCACGGCGGGCAGCAGGCCGGCGATCAGCGTGCGCGCCACTACCCGTTGCAGGGCGAGCAGCTCATCCATGGCGCGGCCCAGCACGACGATGCCGCCGTCCGACCGCTTGGCCGCTGCCAGGATGGCCGGCTGGGGCTGGCGGGCGTCGTTGGTCTGAATGTCCAGGCGATGGCCCTTGTCATCGATGGGCAGGCCCGGCGGCAGGGCGTCCAGGTTGCCGTAGCGCCGCTTGCCGTCGGCGTCGAACCAGGCGGCCACGGTGACGCGGTGATAGTCCGACATGATGCGGACCTGCAGCTGATACAGCAGGATGTCGTCGCGCGTCTGCGCCGCCACCGCCGCCTCCTGCACCAGGTCGCGCTGCATGCGCCGCGTCTCCACCTCACTGGTTTGCCAGTAGATGAAGCCGAAGATCAGCAGCATGCCCACCGACAGGGCGGTGGCGAAGCCCAGCGCCAGCCGGAACGGGCCCGCGCGGAACAGCTCAGTCCGCCGCACGGAGCATGAACCCGGCGCCACGCACGCGATGGATCATAGGCAGCTCCCCCATTTCATCGATCTTGTGCCTCAGTTTGCCCATGTGCACATCGACCACGTTGGTCTGCGGCACGAAGCGATAATTCCAGACATCGGTCAACAGCATGGCCGGCGTGATCACCTGGTCCGGCCGGCGCATCATGTACTCCAGCAGTTTGAATTCCCGGGGCAGCAGCGGCACCTCCCGCTCCCCCCGGCGCACGGTGCGGCTGAGCAAATCCATCTCCAGCGATCCCACCCGCAGGGTGGTGGCGCGGGTATCCGGCGGGCGACGGCGCAGCGCCTCGACGCGGGCCACCAGTTCCGCCACGGCGAAGGGCTTGGTCAGGTAGTCGTCGCCGCCGGCGTTCAGGCCGCGCACCCGGTCATCGACCGAGCCCAGCGCGCTCAAGACCAGGATGGGGGTGGCGATGCCCTCGTCCCGCAGTTCCTGCACCATGTCCAGCCCGTCCATGCCACCGGGCAGCATGCGGTCGGCGATGATCACCGCCACGCTGCGATCGGCGCGCAGCACCTCCATCGCCGCGGCGGCGGTGACGGAATGGCTGACGGTATACCCCCGGGCTTCCAGGCTGGTGACGATCTCCCGCGCCATGTCGGGCTCGTCTTCAACCAGGTGGAGGTGGGCGATGGTGTCGGAGGAAGGCATCAGGGGCAGTTCCAATACGGTCCTGCCCCCTAATCTAGTGCGTCCCCGCCGTCTTGGGAATTATACCAGCGGCACGGGACGTGACCCGTGCCGTTTGGGGCGCGACTGCGCCCGCCGCAGCGAGTACCGCAGGGCGGAGCGAGCGACTGTCTTTGCGGTCAAGCGGTTTTGGGGTCCCATGGCTTTTGATCCCGGATGATGGCATTGAGGATGGTGAGCAGCTTTCTGGCGA
>NZ_VITO01000010.1:0-251708 GCF_007828025.1 Nitrospirillum bahiense | reverse complement strand
CCGATCCCCGCATGCCGCCCTCGGCTCCGTTCCAAGGCCAACAGTGAATCATGCTGAAACTCAGGCAGCCACAGGCTTTTTCAACAGCCTGCTAGGCACGGCAACGGTGGTGAACATCGCGCTGTACCTCACCTACCACACGCTGTTCGTCGCCAGCGGCATGCGGGCGACGCCGGGCAAGCGCTTCATGACCCTGGTCGTGGCCCGGCCGGATGGCAGGCGCGTCGGTCCCGGCCTTGCCTTCGCCCGCATCGGCGTGCAGGAACTGCTGACCCTGCCGCTGCTGCTGATGCAATCCCAGGCCAAGACAGCACCGCTGTTGTACCTGGCGGTGGCACTAGTCGTCTGCGTGGCCCTGCTGGTCAACTACCTGATGGTGGCCTTCACCGACCAAAAAACCGCCGGCCACGACCGCATCTGCGGCACCCGGGTGTTCAAGACGCCGGATGAAGGGATATGACCGCCGTGACACCCCACCTTCCCGCTGGTTTTCCCCGCCCCCGCCGCTAAGGTTAATGGCGGCGGGGGAGGACCCGCGTGGAGGAAACGTGAATGGCAATCAACAAGATGGCCGGTAAGACGGCAGGTGACGCCGGGGCGGGCGACGAGGGGGTGCTGGCGCGTTGCGCCGTCGCCTTCACCCGCTGGGCGGAGAAATGGTTCCCCGACGCCTTCGTTTTCGTCGTCCTGGGGGTCATCATCGTCGCCGCCGGCAACCTGGCAACGGGCGCGCCGGTGGGTGCCGTCGCCGCTGGCGTGGGCGACGGCTTCTGGTCCCTGATCCCCTTCACCATCCAAATGTCCATGGTGGTGATCACCGGCTATGTCGTGGCCAGTTCACCGCCCGTACTGCGGCTGATCGAATGGCTGGCGCGGGTGCCGGCCACCGGCCGGGGGGCGGTCGCCTTCACCGCCTTCGTCAGTATGGCGGCCTCCTACCTCAACTACGCCCTCAGCCTCGTGCTGGGCGCCCTGCTGGTGCGGGCGCTGGCCCGGCGCCAGGACATCCGCGTGGATTACCGCGCGGCGGGGGCGGCCGCCTACCTGGGCCTGGGCGCCACCTGGGCCCTGGGCCTCAGCTCCTCGGCCGCCATGCTGCAGGCTAACCCGGCCAGCCTGCCCAAGGCGGTGGCAGACATCACCGGCATCATCCCCCTGAGCCAGACCATCTTTCTGTGGCAGTCCATGGTCATGGGCCTGGTGATTCTGCTGGTGTCCGTCGCCATCGCCTATTATTCCGCCCCCGGCGACGCGCAGGCCCGCACCGCCGCCGACCTGGGCGTGGACGTGACGGAGGCCGCCGCCGAAAAAGGAGGCGCCACCCGGCCGGGCGATTGGCTGGAGCTGACGCCCATCCTGCCGCTGGTCATCGTGGCGCTGGGCGCCGGTTTCCTGGTGCATGAGTTCCAGAACAAGCCGGCCCTCGGCGTCATCTCCAACCTCAACACCTACAACTTCTTCTTCATCATGCTGGGCCTGCTGCTGCACGGGCGGCTGCGCAGCTTCCTGACCGCCGTGTCCAAGGCGGTGCCCAGCACCGCCGGCGTGCTGATCCAGTTCCCCTTCTATGGCGCCATCGCCCAGTTGCTGACCCAGGTGCCGGGGTCGGACGGGCAGTCCATCTCCCACCATCTGGCGCATCTGTTCGTCAGCCTGGCCAGCGGCGGCACCTTCCCCGTCGTCATCGGCATCTATTCCGCCATCCTGGGCTTCCTGGTGCCCTCGGGCGGCGGCAAGTGGATCATCGAGGCGCCCTACGTCATGCAGGCCGCCATCGACGTGAACGCCCACAAGGGCTGGGCGGTGCAGGTCTACAACGCGGCCGAGGCCCTGCCCAACCTGATCAACCCCTTCTGGATGCTGCCGCTGCTGGGCGTGCTGGGCCTGAAGGCCAAGGATATTGTGGGCTTCAGCTTTACCCAGCTGCTGTTCCACCTACCTTTGGTGCTGTTCCTGCTGTGGCTGCTGGCGCCGGCGGCCTGACAGCGCCGCCGGCCCGGTTGCATAAACGCCGCAGGGTCGCCGTGAAATTGAAGGAGGGCGCCGGCCTGGGGTATCCTGCCGGCGCGCCTAATCTTGCCAGGGACATCGCCATGAAGACCGCCGCGCTGCTGCTTCTCGGTTCCACGCTTCTCGCCGCCGGCTGCGCCACCCAGCCGCTGACGCCTGAGGACGCCATCCACTACGCCGCCGCCGTGGCGCCGGACGTCTATTCCGACACCTATGTCATGGACGTGGTCGCGACCGGCAGGCAGAACGGCCGCATCTTCCTGAATTCGCAGGAGGACTATCGCGACCCGCACACCTTGACGATCGAGATCCTGCCCAGCGCCCTGCCCGCCTTCAAACAGGCCTACGGCGAGGATGCCGACGCCCATTTCAAGGGCCATCGCGTCACGGTGCTGGGTGAGGCGCGACGCGTCACCATCTGGTACCTGAACCAGAGCGGCGAGCGCACCGGCCAGTCCTATTACCAGACCCATATCGTGGTGTCCGACCCGGACCAGATCAAGATCGAGTCCTGACGGCCCCATATCGCCGTCCTATTCCGCCTGATGCCTTGCCAGGCCCGCGTCCCTTCGTGGAAGGTGGACGCGGGACTTGGTGACGGAAGGATGCCTTCATGGCGGATGCGGACGCGATACCCGCCCCGATGATCGTGCCCACCCTGGGCGACGGCGGCGTCATTCTGCGGCCCTTACGCCTGGATGATGTCGTAGCCCGCCTGGCCCTGGGGCGCGATCCGGAAATCCACCACCTGATGGGCTGGGACGGCAGCGGCGCGCCGGCAGGCTACACCCAAGCCGACGCCGATTTGTGGATGGCCGACCAACTGAAGTTCCCCTACAGCTGGGCCATCGCCCTGCCGGAGCCGGGGGCGCAGGGGGCGGACGGCCCTCTGCCCGACCGCATGGTGGGCAGCGTGCGCCTGGGCGGGGTGAACGACGCGCTGGCGCCGGGCCTGCGCACCGCCAGCCTGGGCATCGGCCTGCTGGACCCGGCGGTGCTGGACCGGGGGCTGGGCATGCGCGCGATGCGCCTGCTGTTCCCCTACGCCTTCGGTCCCCTGGGTCTGCACCGCATCGGCCTGCGCGTGCTGGCCATCAACACCCGCGCCGTCCATTGCTATGAAAAACTGGGATTCCAGATCGAGGGACGGGAGCGGCAAACCTATTCCCTGCTGGGCCAATGGCACGACAGCCTGGTCATGGGCCTGCTGGCCGAAGAATACCGAGGCTGACGCCACCGGCCACCATCCTGGCCAAAGGGCGACCGGTGACCGCGGGCGCGGCAGGGCGCGGGCCGAGGCCAAACCAGCGGACGCCCCCGCCTTGGGCCTGTCAGGCGGCCAGCGCGGCCTGGATGGCCTTTTCCAGCTTCTCGGGCTTGGCCACCGGCGGGTACCGCTTCACCTTGCCATCCTTGCCCACCAGGAACTTGGTGAAGTTCCACTTGATGGACTTGCTGCCCAGGAAGCCGCGGGCGCGACCCTTCAGATGCTCATACAACGGCTCGGCCTTGTCGCCGTTGACCTCGACCTTGGCCAAGACGGGGAAGGTGACGTCGTAGGTCAAGGAGCAGAAGTTCTGGATTTCCTGGGCGTCGCCCGGTTCCTGCTGGCCGAACTGGTTGCAGGGGAAGCCCAGGATGACCAGCCCCTGGTCCTTGTACTTGCGGTACAGGGCCTCCAGCCCCTTGTACTGCGGGGTGAAGCCGCACTTGCTGGCGACGTTGACCACCAGCACGACCTTGCCCTTATAGGCCGCCATGTCCACCGGGCCGCCAGCCGCGTCCCGCACCGTGTAGTCGTAAACCGTGGCCATGGCCTTCCCCCCGTTCCGTCCTGGCGGGAAGGCCCAAGGGTCCGGTGCCCAGGGGATTCCCGATCGTTCCCAAGGCTACAGGATGAATTATATTGTGCGCAAGGTAATTTGATTACACCAGCATGTTGACGGCGCTGATCTGCCCGCCCTGGCCGCCACCGTTGCTGGCGCCGCTGGCATCGCTGTCACCCGTCCCCGAACCGCCCTTTGCCGACGACCCGCTGCCGCTGGCCGCCTGGGTGGCCGGCGTGGTGGTCGTGGTGGTGGAACCGTCGGAATAGGTGACGGTGGTGGTGGTCGATCCATCCGGCGCCGTGGTGGTGACCGTGCTGGTCACCGTCTTGGTCGAGGAGCTGCCGCTGGCGCCCCCGGCCGAGCCGCTGCTGTCCGACGACGCGGCGGACGAGGATGACGCCGAAGACGACGCGCTGCCGGACGCGGCCCCACCGCCCTGCAGCAGGGAGCTGAGCGAGACGGTCATGTTGGTGCCGGATGAGATGCTGGTCATGGCGATGATCCCCAAGGCTTGAACAGGCGCAGGGCGAAGCCCCCGCGGATTGGTCGGAAGCCAGGGTGATGCCGCCCCTGGCCCGTCGCCAGCGGTAAGAGGGCATGCGGTCCGCCTGCAAATTCCGCGACTGCCTTTGGCCTGTCCGCCGTTGCGGAAGGCAGTCGTTCGCAGCACCGCGATGAAATGATCGATCCGGGCGGCGGATACGCGTGGCGACGGCCCCAATCACACGCTATATTCATCAGGATATAGCGTGTGATTGCAACGCGAGGGGGCAAGACAATGCGTGAAATGTGGAGCCGGCGGAGGCTGGGCCGGCTGACGATGGCCGGCGCCCTGGTGGTGGTGACAGGCCTGGGCCCTGCCCCCTCCCTGGCGCAGGGCGCCGGCCCCCTGGTGTTCGCCGCCGCCAGCCTGAAGAACGCGCTGGACAACGCCAACGCGGCTTTCGTCGCCGGCGGCGGGGCCAAGGCCACCATCACCTACGCCGCCAGTTCCGCGCTGGCCAAGCAGATCGAGGCCGGCGCGCCCGCCGACGTGTTCATCTCGGCCGATGAGGACTGGATGGACTATCTGGCGGGCAAAGGGCTGATCCAGCCGCCCACCCGGCGGGACCTGCTGGGCAACGACCTGGTGCTGGTGGCCCCCACCGATGCCAAGACCACCATCGAGATCAAGCCCGGCTTCGCCCTGGACCAGGCGCTGGATGCCGCGCAGAAGGGGGGCCGCCTGGCGGTGGGCGACCCGGCCGCCGTGCCCGCCGGCAAGTACGCCAAGGCCGCCCTGCAAAAGCTGGGCGCCTGGGACAAGGTGCAGGACCGCCTGGCCCCGGCGGAGAATGTGCGCGCCGCCCTGGCGCTGGTGGCCCGAGGGGAAGCGCCGCTGGGCATCGTGTACAAGACCGACGCGGTGGCGGAACCGGGCGTGCGCATCGTCGCCACCTTCCCCGCCGACAGCCACGCGCCCATCTTCTATCCCATCGCCCTGGCCAAGGAGGCCACCAACGCCCAGGCGGGGGCCTTCCTGGATTTCCTGGCCGGCCCCAAGGCGCGCCCCCTGTTCGAGGCGCAGGGTTTCACCGTACTGTCGGCGAAGTGATTCCTTCCTGACCGCTCGGCCCTCATGAACGATTTCGGTTTTGGTCCGGATGAGGTGGCGGCCATCCATCTCAGCCTGAAGGTGGCCATCTGGGCCACCTTGGCGTCGCTGCCCCCCGGCATCGCCGTGGCCCTGGCGCTGGCCCGCGGCCGGTTCTGGGGGCGGGACCTGTTGAATGGCATCGTCCATCTGCCCCTGATCCTGCCACCCGTGGTGACGGGCTATGCCCTGTTGCTGCTGATGGGGCGCCAGGGCTGGGTGGGCAAGCCCCTGGCCAGCATCGGCATCGTCTTCGCCTTCAATTGGACGGGCGCGGCGCTGGCCGCCGGCGTCATGGGCTTTCCCCTGATGGTGCGGGCCATCCGCCTGTCCATCGAGGCGGTGGACACCAGGCTGGAGCAGGCGGCCGGCACCCTGGGCGCGCCACCGCTGTGGGTATTCGCCACGGTGACCCTGCCCCTGATGCTGCCCGGCGTGCTGGCCGGCGCGGTGCTGGCCTTCGCCAAGGCGCTGGGCGAATTCGGCGCCACCATCACCTTCGTCTCCAATATCCCCGGCCGCACCCAGACCCTGTCGGGCGCCATTTACGCCTATACCCAGTCGCCCGGCGGCGACGCCGGCGCCCTGCGCCTGGTGGCGGTCTCGGTGGTGCTGTCGCTGATGGCATTGCTGCTGTCGGAAGCGCTGGCGCGCAGCGTCAGCCGGCGCATCAGCGGGGTGGCGTGAATGAGCGCGCGGCCCGCCCTTGACCTTGATGTAACCCTGCGCCAAGGCGCTTTCGACCTGGTGGCGCAAGTGACGGCCGGCCGGGGCCTGACCGTGCTGTTCGGCCAGTCAGGCTCAGGCAAGAGCACCCTGATCGACCTGGTGGCGGGGCTGAAGCGCCCGGACCGGGGCCGCATCGCCGTGGATGGCGTGCCGCTGGTGGACACCGCGGCCGGCCTGTGGCTGCCCCCCCATCGCCGCCGCGTCGGCTATGTCTTCCAGGAGGCGCGGCTGCTGCCCCACCTGACGGTGCGGCAGAACCTGCTGTATGGCCGCTGGTTCGCCCGCCGCCATGTGGCGGCGGAGGCGCCAACGCTGGACTCGGTGACCGACCTGCTGGGCATCGGCCCCTTGCTAGGCCGCCGCCCGGCCGGCCTGTCGGGCGGGGAAAAGGCGCGCGTGGCCCTGGGCCGCGCCCTGCTGGCCGCACCGCGCATCCTGCTGATGGACGAACCGCTCGCCGCATTGGATGAGGCGCGCAAGGCCGAGATCCTGCCCTATCTGGAACGGCTGCGCGACCACGCCGGCCTGCCCATCCTGTACGTCACCCACGCGGTGGCGGAGGTGGCGCGCTTGGCCACCACGGTGGTGATGGTAGACCAGGGGCGGGTGCGCGCCGTGGGCGCCCCCGGCACCCTATGGTCCCGCCCCGACCTGATGGACCTGACCGGCGGGGCGGAGGCGGGGTCGCTGCTGGACGCCGTGGTGGAGGGACGTACCGCCGACGGACTGTTCCAGTTGGACACCCCCGCCGGCCGCATCCTGGTGCCCCACCTGCCGCCCCACCTGGCGCTGGGCGCCCGCACGCGCCTGCGCATCCCCGCCCGCGACGTGCTGCTGTCCGACAGGGCGCCGCAGGGTCTATCGGCCCTGAACATCCTGCCCGGCATCGTCGCCGACGTGCGAGAGGACGCGGACGGCAGCCGGGTAGTGCGCCTGGAATGCGTGGGCGCCCCCGTGCTGGCCCGCGTCACCCGTACCAGCGCCGACACGCTGGGTATCGCGCCGGGTCAGCCCCTGTGGGCCATCGTCAAGGCCGTGGCCTTGGGAAGTTAGGGCAGCGGTTCGTAGCTGACAAAGGCGAAGCGCTGGCTGTCCGGCGACCAGGAATTGACGTTCAGGGAGCCCTGGCCGCCGAAAAAGGTCAGCAGGCTGCGGATGGGGGCGTCGGCCTTGGGCGTCCCGTCGCCCGGTAGGTCCATGAGGCGCAGCTGCACGCCGGGAATGCGGCCATCATGCGTCTTGGTGCCGGCGGGGAAGGACAGCATCAGCAGCTTGCGCCCATCCGGCGAGGGGTGGGGGAACCAATCCTCCAGCGCGTCGTGCGTCACCCGCTGGGCGCGTGACTCGTTGGGGCCGGCGCCATCGGCCGGCAAACGCCAGATGTCCCAGCCCCCCTGCCGGTCCGAGTTGATGTAGATCCAGCGCCCGTCGGGGCTGTAGTCCGGGCCGTCGTCGCTGGCCGCGATGTTGGTCAGGCGCTGTTCGGCGCTGCCATCCACCGGGCCGTCCACCGGAACGCGGTAAAGGTTGTAGGTCTGGGCACCGTTGCGCTTGGCGACGAAGGACAGCCACTGGCCGTCCGGCGACCAGCCGTGGAAATAGCTGGGCGTCGCGGGCGTCATGCGCCGCGCGTCCTCGGTCCTGGCCACGCCGTCCTTGCCCACGACATAGACGAAGCTGTCGCGCATGGAGCCCACCCCGCAGGATGCGGCGATCTTGTCCCCAATGCGGGTATAGGCCTTGTCGTTGTTGCAGCGCAGGTCGCCCATGGGGATGGCCTTCGGATGGCCGGCATCCGGCCCTGCCACCGGGATGCGGTAGAGGACGCCCTGGCTGTTGGCCAGCAGCGACTGGCCATCCGGCGCCCAGTTCGGCGCTTCCCATACCGTATCGTCGGTGAACAGCACCGTGGTCTTGCCGCTGGCGACGTCGAACAGGGTGATGCGGCTGCGGAAATGATCATTGTCGTCCGCATGGGCGATGACGGCCGTGGCCATGGCGGCGACGAACGTCGCGAAGCCGGCGAAACGCATGGGTGTACCTCCTGCCAATTCTTATGGTGGGAGGGATAGCACGAGGGCCGCGCGGCGTCTTCTGACAACGTTGTCCAGCCGGCCGCTTGTGACCTTAGGCGCCGGGTGGCCGCAGGCGGCCGGCCAAGCCGGCGCGGATGTCGGCCGTGGCCTCGGCCGCCGCCTTTTCCATGGCGCGATAGGCCGCCACCAGCTCTTGCCCGAACTCAGTCAGGGCGGCGCCGCCGCCCCCGCCGCCGCCCACCTGGGTGGTGACCGAGGGCTGGGCGAAGGTTTGGTTCAGGGCGTCCACCAGCTGCCAGGCGCGGCGGTAGGACATGCCCATGGCCCGCCCGGCGGCGGAGATGGAGTGGTGCTCGGCGATGGCTTCCAGCAGACGAATCTTGCCGGGGCCCACGGCGCCCTGGTCACCGAAATCAATGCGGAGGGTGAGGCGGTTCATGGGTGCGCATTGAATCGCGGGCGGCGCCCGCCCGCAAGGGGCATGCGCGGGGCCGAACGGAAAACCGACACGGTCATAAAACCCGGGTAAAAAGCCGATTGATAGTTTAATCCAACTATATTAGTTTGTTTAAACTATGAAAGCGGAACTCCTCATCCTGGGCGTGCTGCAGGGCGGCGACCTGCACCCCTATGAAATCAAGCGGCGGCTGACGGCGGCCCATGTCGACCATTACATCGACGTGGACGTGGGCACGCTGTACTACGCCGTGCGCAGCCTGGCGCGCGACGGCCTGATCGAGGCCAAGGGCGTGGAGGCGGTGGCCCGTGGGGGCGAGCGCACCACCTATGGCCTGACGCCCGCCGGCCGCGCCCGGTTCCACGCCCTGATGGCGGAACGGCTGGCCGACGTCTCGCCCCGCTATCACCCGCTCTATCCCGCGCTGATGTTCCTGCACCACGCCGATCCCGATGCGGTGGCGGACGCGCTGCGCCACCGCCTGGCGGTGCAGCGGGACTATCACCGACCCCTGAAGGCCTTGGCGGACTATCTGGCGCCCGTCCAATCCACCGGCATGCGGGCCATCCTGGAAAACGGCCTTGCCCACCTGGAAACGGAGAACGCATGGCTGGCCAGGCTGGTGGAAACCATCGAGGCGGGCGACATCCGTCCGCCCGACTATGACCGGGCGCGCCTGATGGGACTATTTCCGGCGGGCCAGCCGCCCCTGCCCCCGGAATACGCCCAGGGGCCACCACTAGTACCCCCGCCGCCGGTACCCCCGCCACCGGCGGCCAAGACCAGACGTCCCCGAGCGGCCAAAACCGCCAAACCCCCGTTGTCCTGAGGCAAGCCCATGTCCGCCAAGACAAAGCCGAAGCGTCCGCCCAATCCCCTGATGCGCAACCGCAATTTCCTGTGGCTGTTGGGTGGCGGCGTCATTTCCATGCTGGGCGACCAGTTCAGCCTGCTGGCCATGCCGTGGCTGGTGCTGGCCGTGACCAACGACACCCTGGCCATGGGCCTGGTGCTGGGCCTGATCAGCCTGCCGCGCGCCGTGTTCCTGCTGGTGGGTGGGGCGCTGGTGGACCGCTATCCCGCGCGCAGCGTGCTGCTGCTGACCAAGTACGTGAACGCCGTCCTGCTGGGCGGATTGGGCGTCGGGGTGCTGACCGGCACCCTGACCATTCCCGCGCTGTGCGGGGTGGCTTTCGGCATCGGCCTGGCCAGCGCCTTCAGCATCCCAGCCGGCACCACCATCCTGCCCCGCGTGGTCCCGGGCGACCAGCTGCAGGCCGCCAACGGCATGATGATGGGCCTGCGCCAGGCCACCTTGCTGCTGGGCCCGCTCATGGCCGGCGGCCTGATCGCCGTGGTGGGCGGCAGCGGCAAGGCCGCCGCGTCGGGGGCGCCGAGCGACCTAGCCGGCCTGAGCGCCGCCTTCCTGGTGGATTGCGCCACCTTCGTCATCTCCGCCCTGACCTTGTACCAGGTGCGCATGCTGACCCTGCCGGGTGACGGCCCGGCGCGGAAGGGTGAAAGCCTGGGCGCCGTCTTCCGCTCCATCGGCGATGGCATCCTCCATTTCTGGCGGGATCCGGAGCTCAGGGCCCTGTGCCTGTATTTCTCGGCCACCACCTTCTTCATCGGCGGGCCCTTGCAGGCGGTGCTGCCCGTCTTCGCCCGCGACCGGCTGGCGGACGGCGCCGACGGCTTCGGGCTGATGATGGGGCTGCACGGCGTGGGCACCCTGGTGGGCATGACGGTGTCGGGCGCCCGGCCCAACTTCCGCCTGCGCACGCTGGGCGCCACCATCCTGTTGATCGACAGCCTGGTGGCCCTGGTGTTCATGCCCATGGGCCTGGCCCAGCACACCTGGCAAGCGGCATTGCTGATGGCCATCGCCGGCTGTCTGGCGGGCTTCATCCAGATCGGCGTCTTCACCTGGATCCAGCGCCGCATACCGCCCGCCATGCTGGGCCGGGGCATGAGCCTGTTCATGTTCATCGTCATGAGCCTGGCACCCCTGTCGTCCGCCCTGTGCGGCTGGCTCATGCGCTACGTCCCGCCGCAGGTCATGTTCCTGGGTAGCGGCTTGGCGCTGTGGGGCATCGTCGCCCTGGGCCTGACGTCGAAGTCACTGCGCGCCATCGCCATGCCGGTCCGCACACCGCCGGCGGCGGCACCCGCGGAGACGCCCATCGAAAACCCCGCAGCGGTGTAGCGCGCCCCGGCGGGGGGCTAGCCCGAACGGCCCTCTCCGTTTGGCAGCCTCCCGCCGCCGGGGGGCCGATGTTAGGGTATGCAACGTCCCGACCGACCTCTTCTTCCCCGAAGGAACCGGCCAGATGACGCCACCCGACATTCCCGATACCGATCTTCAGATCACCGACCCGGCGCGCGCCCTGTACAGCCAGGATCCCGATGGGGCGGCCGCCCGCATGCGCCATCTGTTCCAGGCCGGCACGGCGGGCCAGGCGGCGGACTGCCGCGCGCTGGCGGAACTGCTGCTGAACGCCGCCACCGACATGACGGCGGGTGACGCGCTGGCGGTGGAGGCCATCCTGGACCGCCAGCCGCCGGAAATTCGCGGTTGGCTGTTGCAGCGCGCAGCGGCCCTGGCCGCGGCCAGCGGCGTCGTGCGGCATAAGATCGCCAGCGCCGCAAACCTGCAGTGACGCGGGCGGTCGTCGCGCCCCCGTCATCGTTAAGAAAATTGGGCCATCGTTAAGGAATTGGTAGGTAATCCGGGCGGACAATACCCTATTCCGCCCGGCCCCCTTGTTCGCCCCTTCCCGGCGCGGATCTTCCCCGCAGCGCCGCCGCCAGGAAGCGATGTCCAGTACTCCCGCCGCAGTCCGTTGCCCCCTTGCCCCCCGCCCCGTGCGGCTGGCGGCGCTGTGCCTGGGCGCCTTGCTGGGAACGGCGCCGGCGGCCCTGGCGGGAGAGGCGGCGGTGTCCCTGACGCTGATCACCGAGGAAAACCCGCCGCTGAACTATACCGACCCCGCCACCGGACGGTTGACGGGCATCATGGGCGATTTGCTGCCGTCGCTCATGACGGCGGCGGGCATCGCCTACCAGGTGCAGGTCATGCCGTGGCGCCGCGGCTATCACACGGTGCAGGAGGTGCCGGGAACCTGCCTGTTCGCGGTGAACCAGACGCCGGAGCGGCAGACCCAATTCCAGTGGGTGGCACCCATCGCGCAAGGCGGCGCCGCCCTGTTCGCCCGGGCGGACTGGCTGCACTACGATCGCGCCCATCCCGACGGCACCCACACCCTGACCAGCCTGGACGAGGTGAAGACCCTGGCGGCCGAGGCCCAGGCGCGGGGGACGCCGTTGTCCATCCTGGTGCCGGTGGGCACCATGCTCGCCACCACCCTGCGCGACCAGGGGCTGGACATCACCGAGGTGTCGCTGGCGAACCAGATGCCCATGCTGGCCGCCGGGCGCGCCGACCTGGCCGCCGCCGGCGCCATCAGCGGCCGCTGGCTGGCCCGCCAGGCGGGGGTGGCGATCGAGCCGGTGCTGACCTTCAGCGTGGCCCCGGTGGGCATCGCCTGCAACCTGGGCACCGACCCCGCCCTGGTGGCCCGCCTGCGCACGGCGCTGGAGGGCTTGCGACGCGACGGCACACTGGATCGCATTATCCGGAACTATCAGTAAAGCTTGGCGGTTTCCCCCGTTGCCCTGCCGCCCGCGTCCGTGTCATTGAGGCGGAACGCAAGGGCAGGCACGAGGAAACGGACATGGCCAAGATCGTGGTGACCGGGGCCACCGGGTTCGTGGGCCGCGCGTTGCTGCCCCGGCTGCTGGCCGGCGGGCATGAGATCATCGCGGTGGTGCGCAACGCCGGCGGCGGCCTGCCTGCGGGCGTGACCCCGGCACCCGTGGGCGACCTGGCCGGCCCGGTGAACTGGGCCCCGGTGCTGGAGGGGGCGCAGGCCCTGGTCCACCTGGCGGGCCTGGCGCATCAGCGCAACGTCACGCCAACCGCGTTGCAGGCCCTGAACGTCACCGCCACCGTGCGCCTGGCCCAGGCGGCGCAGGCGGCGGGGCTGCGTCGCCTGGTCTATGTCAGCAGCGTCAAGGCCCAGGGCGATCACAGCCCCGGCCGTCCCCTGACGGAACTGGATCCCGCCCTGCCGGAGGACGCCTATGGCCAGTCCAAGCGCGCGGCGGAAGAGGCGCTGACCACCCTATGCCCGCCGGACAGCCCTCTGTCGCTGGCGATCCTGCGGCCGCCTTTGGTTCATGGGCCGGGGGCGAAGGCCAACATGGCGGCCTTGCTGCGCCTGGCCACGCGCTGGCCTGTGGTGCCCCTGGGCGGCATCGCCAACCGGCGCAGCCTGGTCAGCCTGGACACCCTGGCCGACGCCATCACCCGAGCGGTGGAACGGGAGGAAATCACCGGCACCTTCCTGGTCGCCGATCAGCCCGCCCTGTCCACCAGCGGCCTGGTGGCCACCTTGGCCGCCGCCGCCGGCAAGCGGCCGTGGCTGGTCCCCCTGCCGGCGGCGTTCTGGAGCCTGGCCAGCCGCCTTCCCCGCCTGTCCGGCATCGCCGACCGCCTGACGGGATCGCTGGAGATCGACGACAGCGCCTTTCGCGCCGCCTTCGACTGGCAGCCGCCGCTGAACCAGGACGAGGCCCTGGCCCGCACGGTGAGGGCCTATTTGCACGAGACCCGCGCTACCCTTTAAGCGGCATCCATGCCGCAAGGACGCGACCGCGTCCGCCGCAGCATTTCGGGGAGCGTCAAGCGGACTGAAATGCGAGGAAGCCAAGGCCACGGATGTGGCCGCCCGGCGCCTGAGGGAATTAACGGAAGAGTCCCACCGCCCAGTCGACGAATACCCGCACGCGCGGCGACAACTGGCGGTTGTGGGGATAAAGGACTGAGACGGGAATGGGCGGCGGTGGATAGAGGGACAGCACCTCCACCAGCCGTCCCGACGCCAGGTCCGGCCCCAGGTGATAACGCGGCGTCTGGATCAGGCCCAGGCCCAGGCGGGCCACCTCGGTGAAGCTTTCCGCGCTGGCCACACTGACCCGCCCCGGTAGGGTCAGGCTGCGCTTCTCTTCCCCCACCATGAATTCGAAGGGGAAGGGCCGGCCGGTGGTGGATGAGACGAAGTTCACCGCCTGATGCCCGTCGGCCAGGTCATCGGGCGTGGCGGGCACGCCGTGGCGCTCCAGGTAGGCGGGGCTGGCCACCGTGGCCTGGGGCATCAGGCCGACGCGGCGGGCGATCAGGGCGCTGTCGCGCGGCTCCCCCGCGCGCAGCACGCAGTCTACGCCCTCACGCACGAGATCGACCAAGCGGTCGCCTTCGGTGATGTTCAATTCCAGGCCGGGATGGCGGGCCAGGAAATCCGGCAGGGCGGGGAATAGGAAGTGCCGCGCCAGCTTGCCATGCACATCCACCCGCAGCAGGCCCTTGGGATCGGTGGCGCGGAAGGCGCCCTCCGCCTCCTCCATATCGGCCAGCAGGCGCAGGCAGCGCTGGTAGAAGGCCTCGCCATCCAGCGTGGGGCTGACGTGCCGCGTGGTGCGGTTCAGCAGCCGCGTGCCCAGCCGCCCCTCCAGCTGTTGCAGGGTGTGGGTCACCGTCGCCCGGGGCATGCCCAGATCCTCCGCCGCCGCGGTGAAGCTGCGCCGTTCCACGATGCGGGTGAAGACGCGCATGGCGTCGAAGCGGTCCATGGGTTGCCGGCTGATTGTTGATCATTTTTGGATAATGATGGCAAACATACGCCATTTATCCATAAACAGCCAGAGCGCACCTTTCCTTCATCGACTGCAGCGGCCCGCGACGATGCGGGCTGAACCGAAGGAAAGGATCACGTCATGACCACGAATACGAACGGCAAGAAGGTCGCGCCCAAGGTGGCGCTGGTGACCGGTGCGTCCCGCGGCATCGGCGCCGCCATCGCCGAGCGGCTGGGCCGTGACGGCCACACCGTCATCATCAACTACGCCGGCAGCGCCACCGCCGCCGAGGCCGTGGCCGCCAAGATCGAGGCCGCCGGCGGCCGCGCCCTGACCGTGCAGGCCGACGTGGCCGACGCCGCCGCGGTGAGGACCATGTTCGACCGGGTGGAGGCCGCGTTCGGTGGCGTCGACATCCTGGTCAACAACGCCGGCATCATGCCGCTGGGCGCCATCGCCGACATGGGCGACGACGCCTTCGACAAGCTGATGGACGTCAACCTGAGGGGCACCTTCAACACCCTGCGCGAGGCGGCGCAGCGCCTGCGCGAGGGCGGCCGGGTCATCAACTTCTCCTCCAGCATCGTCGGGCTGTACCCGCCCACGTACGGCGTGTACGCGGCCACCAAGGCGGCGGTGGAGGCCCTGACCGTGGTCATGGCGCGGGAAATGCGCGGCCGGTCCATCACCGTCAACGCCATCGCCCCCGGCCCGACCGCCACCGAACTGTTCCTGAACGGCAAACCGCAGGAGGTGGTGGACCGGCTGGCCAAGCAGGCCCCGCTGGAGCGCCTGGGCCAGCCCGAGGACATCGCCGCCGCCGTAGCCTTCCTGGCCGGCCCGGATGGCGCCTGGATCAATGGCCAGGTGCTGCGCGCCAACGGCGGCATCATCTGAACCGGCACCAGAGGGAATGAGGAGTATGCGATCATGAGCCAAGTCATCGTCATCACCGGCGCCTCCAGCGGGTTCGGCGCGCTGGCCGCCCGCGCCCTGGCCCAGGCCGGTCACACCGTCTACGCCACCATGCGCGACACCCTGGGCCGCAACGCCCCGCAGGTGCAAAAGGCCAAGGCCTACGCCGCCGAACAGTGCGTGGACCTGCGCACGGCGGAGATGGACGTGCAGTCCGACGCCTCGGTCGAGGCCGCCGTCGCCCAGATCATCAATGAGGCCGGCCGCCTTGACGTCATCGTGCACAACGCCGGCCACATGTCCTTCGGCCCGGCCGAGGCCTTCACCCCGGAACAGTACGCCCAACTGTTCGACATCAACGTGCTGAGCACCCAGCGGCTGAACCGCGCGGCGCTGCCGCACCTGCGGCGCCAGGGCAAGGGCCTGGTGGTGTGGGTGTCCAGCAGCAGCACCCGGGGCGGTACTCCGCCCTATCTGGCGCCCTATTTCGCCGCCAAAGCCGCCATGGACAGCCTGGCCGTCAGCTACGCCTCGGAACTGACCCGCTGGGGCATCGAGACCGCCATCATCGTCCCGGGCGCCTTCACCAAGGGCACCAACCACTTCGCGCATTCGGGCTCCCCCGCCGACACGGGCCGCGCCGCCGAATACAATCAGGGGCCCTACGCCGATGTGCCGGATCGCGCGCTGAAAGGCCTGGCGGCGCTGGAGCCGCCGGACGCCGACGCCGCCAGCGTGGCCGAGGCCATCGTGCGGGTGGTGGATCTGCCCCATGGCAAGCGCCCCTTCCGCACCCATATCGACCCGTCGCAGGACGGGGCGGAGGTGGTGAACGGCGTCGCCGACCGGGTGCGGGCCGAAATGTTCCGCCGCATCGGGCTGGAGGATCTGCTGTCGCCCAAGGTGGCGTGAACCTGGGGCACCCAACCCGGAACCGTAGTTTCCTAAACCAACCCGCGTAGACCGGATGGGGGTGCCTTAGTACTAGGGCACCCCTTTTCGTCATGGGCAAGCAGAGCCCTGGAATTCACCCACCTTTCCGCCTACGTCGGACTGCTTCATGACAGGTGGCGGTGCCCATGCTAGCGTTCCACCTGTGATTGGTGATTTGCAGTCTTATTTCCTGATCCGTGAAAAAGACTTGGGGGCGCTGTTGAAACCCTTGCTGACCGGAGGAAATCTTGAAGAATAATCGTCACCGTTTCCTGTGGCGCGGCCTGCTGGCCGCCGCCGCCCTGACCACCGTCGCCGCCTGCGGGTCGACCCGGCCCGAGCGGGTGGATCTCAGCCACAGCTATCGCATGGTGGACGAGCGCGGCCGTACCGCTGGCCAAGTGGTGTTTTATCCGGCCGGTGGCGGTGCCGTTTACGACGCCGACAACAACCTGATCGGCAGCGTCGCCCCGCCCAATTCCACCACCATGGCGCCGCCCCCGGCGCCGGTGCCGCGCAATTATCCCTAAAGTTCTCCCGGCCCTCAGACACGTGGTTCCCCTCCCGCCTGAGGCTCCTTGGGTGGGGACCGGCTGCCCCCGGTCCCCACCCATTTTCTTGCGTCCGTGCCGTTAAAAATTTCTTGGCGCGCGGCAGTGGGCTGCGCCTGGGCTTTAAGCTTTTCGGCGGAAAAGCAGCATCCTCCCCCGCATTGACGGCCCTCCGACCCCATGGCATTGAGGCTGGACCGGCCCTACGCGGCCGCTCAAGAAATGCCGGCCAAGAACTTAGGGGAGACGCCGTTCCATGAGCCTGCCGCCCGTCCTTGCCCAGAACCTGGCGCTGCCGGTCATCGCCTCGCCCATGTTCATCGTGTCCAACCCGGATCTGGTCATCGCCCAATGCCTGGGTGGCATCGTCGGGTCTTTCCCCGCGCTGAACGCCCGGCCGAAGGAAGCGCTGGATGAGTGGCTGACGCGGATCGACACCACCCTGGCCGACGCCCGCGCCGCCAATCCCGACGCCAAGATCGCGCCCTATGCCGTGAACCAGATCATCCACCAGTCCAACGACCGGCTGGAGCACGACATGGAGGTGTGCGTGCGCCACAAGGTGCCGATCATCATCACCTCGCTGCGGGCGCCCGGTGACATCGTCCCGCACGTCCATGGCTACGGCGGCTTGGTGTTCCACGACGTGATCAGCTTGCGCCACGCGGAAAAGGCGCTGGAGGCCGGTGTGGACGGGCTGATCCTTGTGGCCGCCGGCGCCGGTGGCCATGCCGGGGCGCTGAGCCCTTTCGCCCTGGTCGGGGAGGTGCGGCGCTTCTACGATGGCCCCATCATCCTGTCCGGCGCCATCGCCACCGGCGACGCCATCCTGGCGGCCCAGGCCATGGGGGCGGACCTGGCCTACATGGGCACCCGCTTCATCGCCACGACCGAGGCCAATGCCGCCGCCGGCTACAAGCAGGCCATCGTGGAGGCCAGCGCGTCCGACATCGTCTACACGCCCTTCTTCACCGGTGTCGCCGGCAACTACCTGAAATCCAGCATCGTCGCCGCCGGCATGGATCCGGACAACCTGCCCCAGGTGGACCGCAGCAAGATGAACTTCGGCGCGGCCGCCTCGGGCGCCAAGGCATGGAAGGACATATGGGGCGCGGGCCAGGGCGTGGGCGCCATCGGCGACGTCCTGCCCACCGCCGACCTGATCGCGAAACTTAAGGACGAATACGCGGCCGCCAAGAAGCGCCTGCTGGGCCTGTAAGCGTTGGTATAAATAAGAAGGGGCGCGCCAGCCGGACCGGCGCGCCCCTTTTTGCTTTCGAGCGGCCTCAGTGGTCGGACCCGTGCAGGATCTGGCCACGGATGCCGGTGTCGTAGGCCAGGCCCGCCTCGGTCACGATGGCGGCGTTGGGGAACTGCGACTTGATCAGGCCCTTGCGCTCCAGCGCCACCCAGGCGGCTTCGTTGGACAGGCCGGTGGCATCGGCAGACATCACGGTGTAAGGCCCCAGGTGGAAGTGGTTGCCGTGCGCGTGGGGGAAGCGGTCGACCATCACGCCGCCCTCGACCACCGGCTGGCCCACACCCTCAAGCCCAGCCAGGACCTGAAGCAGGGTCAGGGTCTTCAGCTGCAGGGCATTCAGGTTCAGCGGGTTCTTTTTCACGGGCGGCATGGGCGGGTCCTCAAAGGAAGGGCGGTTGGGCAATGAATATGGGGTTGCCATTTACCCCCGCCAGCCCGCCGGGGGCAAGCCGTCAGCAATGCTGGCCTGCCCCAATGCTGCCCCCGGCGTCAGGCCTTGCCGGCCCGCGTCCACCATCCCGCCGGCAGGTTCAGTTCCAGCAGACCCGCCGCCAGCATGATGCCGCACAGCCACCAGGTCTGCCACACGCCGTAGGAGAAGCAGCCCACCGCGATGGTGGCGGCGATGGCGGCCAGCGCCGTGGCCTGGGCATAAGCCGGCAGGCGCCGCGTGCCCCAGGCCAGCCCCACGCCCAGCCATGTGTAGAGCAGGCTGCCCACCACCCCCAGCTCCAGCAGCACCTGCAGGAAAATGTTGTGCGGATGTAGGGGGATGATGGGGGATTCGGGGTGGAACTTGGAAACCTCGCCCTCATCCGGGATGTTGCGGGAACTGTCCAGTCCCCAGCCGAGCAGGGGCTTTTCCAGGATGCGGCGGGCGGCCACGTCCCAGATTTCCACCCGGTGGCGGAAGCTCCACGGCATGCGCGCCTCTTCCGTCAGGCCAGCGCGGTGCAGGGCCAGCGAGATGGGGATGGAAAGGGTGGGACCGGCCACCAGCGCCACGATCAGCAGCACCCGGGCCGTGCGTGCGGAAAGCCGCGCCAGGCCGTAGAACACAAGGCCCGCGCCCAGGCCCACCTTGGCCGAGGCGCTGGTGCCGCCCAGCGCCGCCAGGAAGAAGGCCGCTGGCATCACCCAGGCCCAAGGCATGGCCCGCCCAGCCGGGGGCAGCCTCATCGCCGCCAGCGCCGGCAGGCGGGCGACAGCCCCCCGGCCGGTGACCCAGGCCAGGCGAGCCAGGCCCAGACCCAGGGGCCAGGCCAGCGTGGCGAACAGCACGGCGGGCCGGTTCAGCGCCCGGTCATGGTCTACTTTCGTGCCCTCAAGCGCCTTTTCCAGGCGGTAGATGGGCTGGTCGCCCACCACCTCGACGGCGAAGATGGCCAGGCCCACCAGCATGCCGATGACGGCCCAGCGGATCAGCAGCCAGCGTCGCTGCTCATCCACCTCGCGCAGGGTGCCGATCCAGAACAGAAAGGGCACGACGGTGTAGAGGAAGGTCAGCAGCTGCCCCACGCCGTCCTTGCGCACAGGCGTCCACAGCACGGACACCGCCCCCAGCAGCAGGCACAGCGCCAGGGGCAGCAGCGGCGTGGCACGCCAGGTCGCGCGGGCGGTCAGCAGGGTGGGCAGCCGACGGGCAGTGAGCACGTAGAGGATGCCGCCCAGGAAGGACAGGCTGATCAGTGCGGGTGCCGTGCCCAAGGGCAGCAGGGCGCAGACGAAGCCCAGCACGGTGAGCAGGAACAGCGTCAGGCCCGTCCATGCCAGGCTGAAAGGCGCCGCTTTCCGGGATATGGCAGTGGGTTCAGCCGCCGGCGGGGCGGCGGGCAAGGGGGACTTGATCGGTGCACTGGCCCGCAGTTCGCGCGTGGTCTGGGTCGACGACATCTTGCTCCAGCGTATCTCTCCGGTGGCCCAAGGCCCCCCAGCCTGGCCACCAAGGCCCCACCTTTTACTCGGGAACAGCGATGGTCCTAGCGCTTTTTTATCAGGTCACAGGATAGGCATGGGGATTGACCGTCACCTGGGCCAGCAATTCAGCTGCGGCGTCCGCCACGTGACCGAGGGAAAGTGCCGCCATGCGGGCCTCCGGCGACGCGCCCGGCTCGGCCGCCGGTGCCACCACGGCCCGGGCCTGGGAACCCCACGGCGCATAGAGGTGCGACGGGGTGGGCCCGAACAGCCCCAGCGTGGGCGTACCGGCCGCGGCGGCCACGTGCATCAGGCCACTGTCGTTGCCGACAAACAGCCGGGCCCGTTCCAGGCAGGCGCCCGCCAGCAGCGGATCGGTGCGGCCCACCAGGTCGATGACCCGGCCGGCACCCAGCGCGGCACCCAGGGCGTCCAACACCGGTGCGCAGCGCGGCCGTTCCGCTTCCGCCGCCAGGACCATGACCCGGGCGGGACAGGGACCGGCCGCGAACGGGCCGGCCACCATCCGCAAGGCCAGCGCGGCGAAGCGATCCGCCGGCCATTCCTTCCCCGTCCAGTTGGCGGCGGGGCCCAGCGCCAGGATCGGGGCCCCGGTGTCGGGCCCCAGAAGGGCGCGTGCCTCGTCGCGGATGGCGTCATTCAGGAACAGGCGGGGGTTGGGCGGCGGATCCAGCCCCAGCACCTGGCCCAGGGACACGACCTTGGGCTGGCGATCGTCACCGCCCCGGAAGGTCGCGCGGCGACGGGCCAGGATCAGGCGGGACACGGCGCTGTCGCGCAGGTCCACCACCAAATCCCAGCGGCGGCCCGCCACCTGACGCCACAGGTCCAGCCAATGGCCGGCCAGGCGCCGCTTGGGCATGGCGATGATCTCGTCCAGGCGGGGCACGGCGCGGAACAGAGGAGCGGCAATGGGACCGCAGGCGATGGTGAAGCGCGCGTCCGGCGTCTGGTCCACCAGATGCCCCAGCAAGCCGGTTGTCAGCACCGCGTCGCCCAGACGGGTGGAGGTGATGAACAAAACCCGCAACAGACTGGCCCCCAACCCACGGCATGACCCCGGCGACCGGCCCCTTATACAAGCGCCGTCAGACGCTTGCCAATGCGGCGATGGCGGTCGACCCTTGCATACGGGTGGGAACCCTTGCGGCGGAACGCGCCACCCCTTACCTGTTGAAGCACCCCATTGGGAAAACTGTTCAGGTCCGGCATCATGAGTGAAGGCGTCGCATTTTCCTGGCCCCTGGTCGCCCACGGCGTGGCGGGCCGGCTTGCCGACCGGGGCGTGCTGGCGCTGACCGGGCCCGACGCCCGCAGCTTCCTGCAGGGGCTGATCACCAACGACGTTCGCCGCGTCAGCGCCTCCCACGCCATCTACGCCTTGTTCCTGACCGCCCAAGGCAAGTTCCTGCACGAGCTGTTCGTGACCGCCCAGGTGGATGCGGACGGCAACGAAACCCTGCTGATCGAGACGGAAGCGGCGCGGGCGCCCGACCTGCTGCGCCGCCTGTCGATGTACAAGCTGCGGTCCAAGGTGGCCTTGGCCGACGCCAGCGCCCAGTGGGCGGTGGGCGTGGCCCTGGACGGGGCGGCGGCGGACGCCGCGCCTGGTGCCGCGGGGATCATGGAAACGCCGGACGGCCCGGCCATCGCCTATGTCGATCCGCGCCATGCCGGCCTGGGCTTGCGCCTGCTGCTGCCTCGCCCGCTGGCGGAGAGCCTGCCCGACGCGGCCGACGCCTACGCCCGGCGCCGGCTGGACCTGGGCGTGCCGGATGGCAGCCGCGATCTGGTGCCGGAAAAGTCCATTCCGCTCGAGAACGGCATGGACAACCTATCCGCCGTGGCCTTCGACAAGGGCTGCTACATGGGTCAGGAACTGACGGCCCGCACCCACTATCGCGCCCTGATCCGCAAGCGCCTGATGCGGGTGACGGCAACCGACGGACAAGCCCTGCCCGCCGCCGGCACGCCGGTGCTGTGGGGGGAGCGCGAGGTGGGCGAAATGCGCAGCAGCCTGGGGCCCCTGGGCCTCGCGGTCCTGCGGATCGAGGATGTGGAAAAGCCCGACGTGGCCCTGAGCTGCGGCGGCGTGCCGCTGAAGGTCAGTGGCCCGGTGCCGGCGCCCCGGCCTTGAGCGCGGCGGCGGCCGCCGCCTCGGCAGAAGCGATCAGTTCGGCGTAGAGCCGTTCCAGCGCCTCCAGGCTGGTGGCCTGGTTGTAGGCGGGCAGCTCCGGCCGGTGACGCAGGCGGACCCCCGCTCCACGGGCCTGCGCCATCGCCTCCAGCGCCACGCCCAACTGCTCCGCCAAATCATCGGCATCGCCCAGGGCCGCCAGCGGGGCCAGCGCCAAGCCATTGCCCGTTCGCGCGCCGGCGGCCGCGCTGAACGCGTCCCCGCCGTCCTGCGACAGGGGCTGCAGGATGGTGCGGGCCCCTTCCGAGGCGGAGGCCACCACAGGCACACCGGCGTCCAGCGCCTCCAGGAACACCAAGCCGAACGGTTCGAACCGGGAGGGGGAACAGAACAGGTCGGCGGCGTGGTAGAAATCCTTCACATCGCCCCGAAAGCCCAGGAAGCGGATGGCCGGGCAGTCGGCCGCCTGTTGGCGCAACGCCCCCATCTCGGGACCATCGCCAACGATGGCCAGCTTGAGGTGCGGGTGGCCCATGCCGCGTACCGCGCTGACCAACAGGTCGAAGCCTTTTTCCCGGATCAGCGGCCCCACACCCAAGGCCAGCACATCGCCCGGCAGTTCCGCACCCATTTCCGCGCGCAGCGCCGCGATGCGTCCCGCATGCGGGACGGGATGGGCCTGCAGCCACAGGTTTACGCGGGCGATGCGCCCCTCGAACCCGCCCAGCTTGGCCTCCTGCGCCTGCCAATCGGTGGTGGCGACCACGGCGTCGTGGTTCTGGTACCACCGGCGCCGGTAGTCGGGGTGCATGGTGGCCAGCAGGGACGGGCGGCCCGGCAACAGCGGCCGCAGCCGGCCCACGGTCTGGCCCGCGCGGCCGCCATGGCAATGGATGACATCCGGCCGGAAGCGGCGGATATGGCTCCAGATCCCAGGCGCCATGAGGCCGGGCCCCACCGTCACCACCCGCAGTCCCGGCAGCGCGCCCGAGGGCGGCAGCTGGTCGCGGATGGAACGACCACCCGCGTCGGCGCTGTCAGCCCGGACGATCAGCAGAACGTCGTGGTGGCGCGCCTGGGCCGTCGCCAGCTCCGCGACGTGGCGTTCCGCCCCCCGGAACCCTTTGGACAATATGATCTGGACGATACGCATACAGGCCCTCGATACGAAACCCGCGCAGCCACAACGGCGCAGACAACCGGGCCTCCTCACCCAGGATCCAGGCGCACCAACCTCGCCCGACCTGATCCTTCCTACGCCCTGCCCGGCGTGGGGGCAAGCCCCCGCCCGGCATCCGGCATTAAGGTCGCAATCGTGCTCCCGGGTCATGCGGGTCCTGGTACGCGCTTGGCAGCGTCAACCCATCACCATGCCAGGCGGCGCAAAGTGCTTAAGTACAAAGTCATTGACGAAGGTGGGGCGCCCTCCCACACCATGCGCCTTGTACCGGGGCGCCTTACACTGGAGCGCCTTGGGCCGGGGCCGACATCGCCGGGGCGGGGCGCGCCCTGGCAACCGGCGTGTGGAATGGACGACAGGCGGGTGGGGGTATGAGGTCAGGGATCAGTTCATCGCACGGCGCCGCCAAAGGGGGCCCCGCCGGCAGCCTGCGGCGCGCCAGCGGCTGGATCGCCGCCCTGGTCGTCGTCGCGTCCGTCGCCCTGGTGGCGGCCGCGACCTACAACATGGCCCTGTTCAGTCGCGTCGACAGGTCGCTGGATGAGACGCCAGCCGCAGCCGCCGCCAAATCCCGCGCGCTGGATGAGGCGCGGTCCGCCCTGGGCAACGGCGGGCTTCTGAATGCGCTGGCTGTATACGCCGAAACCGGCAGTGCCCAGGCGCGAACCGACATCGCCCAGGCGCTGGAAACGGCGGACCGCAACGTCCGCGCCTTCGAAGGCAACCGCCTGACCACGGCCGAATCAGATCTGGCGCGCGACCTGCACCGTCTGATCGACCGCTACCGCGCAGCGGTGAATGCCGCCGGCGACAAGCCGCAGGCCCTGTCCGGCGCCACTGGCCTGTCGCTGATGACCCTGCATGCCGCCGTGGCCGACCGCATCGCCCAGCTGCGCCGGCAGGAGGTGCAGACCACGGCCGACGTGCTGGCCGGCCCCGCCCGCGCCGGCTTCTGGCTGGGAATCGCCGCCGTGGGCGCCATGCTGGCCACGGCGGCGGCGACCCTGTGGCTGATCCGCCTGCGCCTGCTGGTGCCGCTGGCCCAGTTGCGCGACAGCGTGGGCGGAGTCGCCCGGGGGGATTGGCGCGTGCCCGTGGCCGGCACCGACCGTGTGGACGAACTGGGCGACATGGCCCGCGCCATCGAGGGCTTCCGTCGCCAGGTGGCCGACCTGCCCGACGTGTCCATCATCACCGAGAACGGGCGCGTGCGCCTGAAGTTCGATGGCGACGCCGGCGACCTGTTCGACCAGCTGACCACCCGCCTGCGCAGCGCCGGCGACACCCTGGCCGGCAATGGCGACGCCGTGTCCACCCTGGTGGCCGACACCCGGCGCGACCTGACGGGCCTGCTGAGCGGCACCCAGCGCGACCTCACGGAATTGCTGGGCGACACCCGGCAGGAGCTGGCCGACAGCGTGCGCCGCATGGGCGAACTGTGCGGCGCCGTGGCCAAGGCCGCCGGCGACAGCAACCGCGAGATCAAGGAGGCGACGGAGCTGCTGAGCCGCGCCGCCCTGCAGGTCCACGCCTTCGACGACCGGGGCGGCGGTGGCGGGCTGGACAACTTGGTGGAGGTGCTGCGCCGCAATGCCGACCTGGTGGCCAACACCGTGCTGACCGCCGGCGAGGACGTGGGCCGCGTCGTGCGCGGCCTGTCGGAGACGGAGGGGGAATTGCGCCACGCCACCAGCGAGGCGCAACAGGCCAACGAGCGCATGAACAGTGCCATGGGCGACCTGCAGAACAAGCTGCTGGCCTCGGTCAAGCTGCTGCGCGCCTCGGGCGAGATGCTGGCCAGCAGTTCCGCCGAAGCCACCGCCGGGCTGACGCGCGCGACGGAGGCGGTGGGCAACAGCGACCGCAACCTGCAGGCCGCCCTGGCCCACGCCGGCGACCGGCTGGAACGGGTGACGGGCCGGGTGGAAGGCTCGGCCGAATTGCTGCGCGGCACGGCGGATGAGGTCACGCGCAACCTGTCGGGGGCGCTGGACGGCCTGACCCGTGCCAACCGCCTGATCGAGACGGCGGCCGAGGCCAACAGCACCCGCCTGGAGCCGGTGGCGGAAAGCCTGGCAGCGGTGCAGCGCGACCTGGCGGGGGCGGCCGCGGGCGTGGCGCTGCGCGCGGGCGAAATGACCCGCACCCTGGACAGCCTCGGCAAGATATCGGAGGCCATGCGCGCGGAGCTGGAGCGCCGCAGCGCCGATCCCGACCAGAAGGCCGCCGCCGACGAGGCCATCGCTCGGCTGGAGGCCACGGCCCACGCCCTGGGCGACCGGGCCGGCAGCATCGGCGACACCGCCACCCGCCTGTCGGACATGCTGGCCGCCGGCTTGGGCGACGCCGGGACGCGGGTGGAGGAAGCGGTGCGCGACCTGCAGCGGGAGGCCACCAGCCTGGCGACCGACGCCAGCGGCGCCACCAACGCCCTGAACCGCGCCCTGGCCCGCCAGGACGAGGCAACGGAGTCCCTGCGCGCCCTGACCGGCGGACTGACGGAAGCGCTGACGCCCCGCGTCGATCCCAACCTGGCCACCGTGCAATCCCTAGCCGACGGCCTGCGCATCCGCATGGAAGCGGCCGACCGCACCATCCGCGGCCTGCTGGACCTGACTGGCGACCTGAAGTCCCTGGTGGACAGCAGCCGCGCCCACGAGCAGGCCAGCACCGCCGCCACCAAGGACCTGGGCGACCGGCTGGCCGCCATCGCCGAGCAGCTGCGCGCCACCGCCGGCGGCTAATTCCTATTCCTAGCCATCGTCGCCGGACGCGGCATCATAAGCCCGGCGGCTGGCGCGGATGGCGGGCTGGTGCAGGGCGGCCCACTGGGCCAGGTGCGCCAGGTGGGCGGAGAAGCTGCGGCCCAGGTCGGTCAGGGCGTATTCCACCTGAGGCGGGGTGGTGGGGAACACGGTGCGGCTGGCCAAGCCGTCGCGTTCCAGCTTGCGCAGGGTCTGGGCCAGCATGCGCTGGGAGATGCCCTCGATGGCGCGGCGCAGGGCGTTGAAACGGGCGGGGCCGCCATCCAAGTGACGAATGACCAGGACGCTCCACGCGTCGCCCAGGCGGTCCAGGACGTCGCGCACGGGGCAGACACCGTCCTCCGCATCGGGGCGATATCCGGCGGCCACCACATCCCCAGCGATGACGGGTTCCACAGCTGCTTCGGGTGTGCGTCCGTCCATGAATGTCTCCGTCCTGAGCGCGTCAATTCCGACGGGCGTGGGGTGGTAATGCCGCGATAACCAGGGCATCGAAACGTGCCTTCTTCAAACTTGGCGGTCAAAATGGCATCTGGTTATCGAACGTAACCTAGTCCGCTGTGCGACAGTTCGCCAGCGCTCAAACCGGAGATATCCCATGAAAATCGCCCTGATCGGCGCCACCGGCAATGTCGGCACCCGCATTTTGGCGGAGCTGCGCCGCCGCGGCCACACCGTCACCGCCATCGCCCGGGACGTGGCCAAGGTACCGGCCCAGGACGGCGTCACGGCCAGGGCCGGCGACACCGGCGATGCCGCCGGCCTGGCCCCCCTGCTGGCCGACCACGACGCCGCCATCAGCAGCACCCGCTTCCAGGGTCTGGACCTGCCCTCGCTCCTCAGCGCCATCAAGACCGCCGGCGTCAAGCGCCTGCTGATGGTCGGCGGCGCCGGCTCGCTGGAGGTGGCGCCGGGCGTGGCGCTGATCGATACCCCCGAATTCCCGGCCGCCTACAAGGCGGAGGCCGGCGCCGGCCGCGACGTGCTGAATGCGCTGCGCCAGGGCGACACCGGCGTGGAATGGACCTTCCTGTCGCCATCCGCCTTCTTCTTCGCCGGAGAACGCACCGGCCGGTTCCGCCTGGCCGACGACCAGTTGCTGGTCGATGCCACGGGCAAGAGCCAGGTCAGCTACGAGGATTTCGCGGTCGCGCTGGTGGATGAGGTGGAGAGCCCGGCGCACGCCAACCGCCGCTTCACCGTCGGTTATTGATAAGGCTGGGGAAACGGGGTGCGGCCATCCGCCGCCCCCGTGCACCTATGGTTTGATGCGGCGCAACAAAAATTACTCGGACAGGGAATGGTTTTCCGGGAATGCATCCGCCATCCTGGTCATCCCTTCGTCCGGGTATCGGTCCGCCGCCAAGGTCCTGCAACCATCCCGCCTATCGACCGGTCCCGGTGCTTCCCCCTTTTAGGCCCCGAATGCCTGGGAGTAGTGCCGACATGAATCGTGACGAGATCCTCTCCGCCAGTTCCATGCCCCTGTTCAGCCCCAGCTATCCCCGGGGCCCCTACCGCTTCATCCGGCGCGAATATCTGATCATCACCTATGAAAGCGACCCGGAGGCCATCCGCCGGGCTCTGCCGGAACCGCTGGAGCCGGCGCCGGGCAACCTGTGCTTTTATGAATGGATGAAGATGCCGGACAGCTCCGGCTTCGGCGATTATGAGGAGAGCGGCACCGGCATCGTCGCCCAGTTCAATGGCGAGCCCTGCAACTTCTCGGTCCAGATGTACCTGGACGATGAGCCGCCCATCACCGCCGGTCGCGAGATCTGGGGCTTCCCCAAGAAGTACGGCATCCCCCGCCTGAAGGTGCAGAAGGACACGCTGACCGGCACGCTGCACTACGATGAGGAGCGGGTGGCCATGGGCACCATGACCTACAAGCACTTCAGCCTGGCCGACCGGCTGGATGAGGTGGCCAAGGGCATCGGCAAGCTGAACGTGAACCTGAAGTTCATTCCCGACGTGGACGGCGGCCCCAAGGTGGCCCAGCTGGTGGGCTACAACCTGACCGACGTCCATGTCCACGGCGCCTGGGACGGCCCGGCCCGCCTGCACCTGATGCCCCACGTCAACTGCCGCGTGGCCGACCTGCCGGTACGCCGCATCGTCGGCGGCCGCCACCAGGTGGTGGACTTCACCCTGCCCTTCGGCCGGGTGCTGCACGATTACATGGCCTGATGCGGTTCGGGTGGGCGCGTCCGCGCCCACCTTCCCCGATCTCCATGGCGCCATGCCCGCCGGAAAGCTCTGGCGCCCGCTGTTGCGGGTGGCCAAGACCCCCGGGATGCGTCCTGAGGCCTTGGGGCGAAAGCTTAACGACGGGCCTCGGTCGCCATGCGCAGGGCCAGGCCGGCCAGCACCGTGCCCATCAGCCAGCGCTGCATCCTGAGCCAGGTGGGCCGCGTGCCCAGGAAAGCCGCCAGGCCGCCGGCGGTCAGCACCACCAGGGCGTTAACCGTCAGGCTGATGGCGATCTGGGCGCCGCCCAGGGCCAAGCTCTGCGCCAGCACGCTGCCCTTGCCCGGGACGATGAACTGCGGCAGCAGCGACAGGTACAGCATGGCGATCTTGGGGTTCAGCAGGTTGGTCAGAAAGCCCATGCTGAACAGCCGGCGCGGGCTGTCCACCGGCAGGGCCCGCACCTGGAAGGGGGAGCGGCCGCCGGGCTTCAGCGCCTGCCAGGCAAGGTACAGCAGATAGGCCGCCCCGCCGAAGCGCAGGGCGTCGTAGGCGTAGGGCACGGCGAACACCAGGGCGGTGATGCCGAAGGCGGCGCACAGCATGTAGACCAGGAAGCCCAGCGCGACCCCGCCCAGGGAGACGAAGCCGGCGGCCCGCCCCTGGCAGATGGTGCGGGATAGCAGATAGACCATGTTGGGCCCGGGCGTCAGCACCATGCCCAGGGCTACCAGGCTGAACGCCAACAGCATGTTGATATCCGGCATGCTCATGTCCCCCCTCAGCGCGCCAGGGCCATGTCGCGCACGGCGTCGGCCATCAGGCGCAGGCCCAATGCCCCCATGACGGTGCCGGTCACCCGGTCAATGCCGCCCTTGGCCTTCAAATAGGCGCGGCGTGGCGCCTCCAGTGAAAAGGCTAGGGCGACGACGCTGTACCAACCGGCCTCGATCAGGAAGATGACCGGCGGCAGGAACAGCAGCAGGTGGGACGGCGGCCCACCCGACACCGAAGAGGACGGCAGCAAGGCCGCGAAGATGCCGGCGTAGGCGATGGCGGTCTTGGGGTTGCTGAGCTGGGTGGCCAGCGCCACGACGAAAGCCCGGCCCAGCGACGGCGCGCGGCCATCGGTGGCGGCGCCCGCGTTCATGGCGAGCGGCGTGCCCGCAGCCTTGCCCAGGGGCGTGCCCGCAGCCTTACCCAGGGGCGTGCCCGCCCCGCGCCACATGCGCAGCGCGAGATAGAGCAGATAGAGGCCGCCGGCCAGGCGCAGTGTCATGTTGAGCCAGGCGACGTGGGTCAGCAGGGCGGTCAGACCCAGCAGGGCCAACGTGCCGAAGAAGGTGCCGCCCACGCCCATGCCGACGGCGGCGGCCAGGCCGTTGCGGCGGGATTGGGTGACGGCGGTGCGGGTGACCAGCACGAAGCTGGGCCCGGGGGCCATGGCCCCCAGCAGCAAGGCGACGAGGATAGGGATCAGGCTGGCAAGCATGGGACGCCCCTTCCGTTGTGACGGGTGGATGGCCCAGGCGTGCGGCACGGGGTGCGTCCGCGCTTCCCGATGGTATTCCATCTGGCCCCGTCATCCGAGGCTTACGCCAGTCACGCGGATGACGGGAACGTAACCGCGATGGCCCTAGCCCGCAACCATGGTCTGCCCAGCCATGGTGCGCCGGTCCGCCCGCCGGCCAAAGATCAGTGCCGTGCCCAGGATGACAGCGCCACACGCGGCCATGACCAGGGGCGTGGGCAGAAGGTTCAACAACGTCGGTGCCGCCGTCATGGCCACCAGCGTTCCCAGGCAGTCCAGCACCAGGAACAGGCGGAAGACGGCGGCGATCTCCCCCCCGCTGAACCGTGTCTGGCGCAGGGTGGTCAGGGGGATTTGGCACACCGGGCCGCCTGTGGCCGTGGCCACGGCCGACAGCGCGATGGCGGCCAATGTCCATGGCGCGGGCACGAACGTGGCCAGCGCCATGACGACGAAGCCGCCCCCCACCAGCACGTCGCCCGCGACCACCAGGGCCATGGGCCGGCGGGTCAGCACGCCCCCCGGCGGCAGGCTGCCCACCACCAGGTTGCTGATCAGGTTGCCGGCGCCGTAGGCCGAGAACAACAGGGCCAGGGCGGACAGGCCGCTGAGGCCGAATCCGGCCAAACCCTGCTGACGCACCAGCAGCGGCAGCGCCAGCCAAATGGTCAGCGTCCACAGGCCGCCGGTCAGGCCGCTGCGCCACAGCAGATAGGTGAAGGGTGGCTCCCGCCGCACCAGGCGCCATCCGGCCAGCAAGCGCCCCGCGAGGGTGTCCACCGCCGCCGCCGCGCGCATGGGCGCCTTCCCCGCCGGATCGGCAAGATGCGACCGGACACTGAACACGGCGCAGGCCGATGCCAGGAAGCTGAGGCCGTTCACCCCCATCAGCGCCACCGGCGGCATCAGCGTCGCCAGGGCGCCCGCCAGGGTGGGACCGACCAGGCGCGCCAGACGCAAGGTGCCATCGAATAGGGCGTTGGTGGCGGCCAGCAGGCTGCGGTCCGCCGTCAGCCGCGGCAACGAGGCCTGCAGCGCCGGGTCGAACAACCCCGCCAGGGCGGACAGCGCCACCGACGGCACCACCAGGGTCCACAGGGTGAGATGGCCGGTCAGCGCCGCCAGCACCGGCACCGCCGCCAAGCCGGCGCGCGCCAAGTCGGCCGCCATCATGACGCTGCCCTGGTCCCAGCGTTCCACCCAGGCGCCAGCCAGCAGCGCCACCGTCATCAACGCCACCGTGTCGGCCGCCGCGACATACCCGGTGTCCGGCCCCACCAGCCCCACGGCCAGCCAGACCAGCGCCATTTGATGCAGCTGGTCCCCCACCGCCGACAGCGACAACGCGCCCCATAGACGGGCGATGGGGCCGTGGGCCAAAGGTTTCAGCAGGCGCATCGAAAGGACGTCGGGATTAGTGGCCGCGTGGGGTCCCTTCCTGCTTACAGCAAGCGACCGGCCTGTCCAGTGTCGTTCCCGACAGTCAGCCCCCCACAGCCTAAAGCTTCATAGGGCCGTCGCGTCTGCACAGCTTTGCGGCAACATGCCTGTAACAATCCTGAATTGCCCAATCGCTGTGCGCCCGGTTCGCCGTTGCCTCGGCCGAAATGCTTATATCGCAGCCGCGAACGAATTGGCCCGGTTATTGCTGATAAACCCTGACAGAGTGAAAACGGTCTCATCCCCCTGAAATGGGGGCTGGAACCGGAGATTTGGCAGTTGGGTCGATAAAAGAGAGACGCGGACAGAGTTCAATCCACCCCTTAATTTGACAGAGACGCATGACGAAACGGGCCGTCACCATCATTGTCAAAAATATTTTCCGGACTCTGGGTCGCACTGATCTGGAAACTGATCGGCGCGCCGGCAAGATTCCGACTCACGATATTCTCTATTTCGCGAACGATATTGCGGATATGGCCGTCCACGCGGGCGGCCATTCATATTTTCAGCGATCATTTCCTTCCACATCCCCGCCAACCAGAGCATGAGGACACGCCCCGGGAGCCGCGCGCGGCGCTGACCCGGCAGCGCACCCCTGTACCGGCGACTACACGGAAATTGTGCGACGCACACATCCGAAGCCGCCGCCGATTACCCCACTCCGCCCGCCGGGCCCGGCCCGGCGGGCCGGAGACGACAAGTCCCGCCGCTTGAAATCAAAAGTGGCCCGGGCGCCATCAGGCGACAGGCGTCCGTCGATACAGGACCATAAAAAACGGAACAGGAGAGCCTTGCCTTGACCACCCATTCCACCCGCAGCCCCGAGCGCCGCATGGCCCGCTTCCTGGGGGCCCTGGCCCTGACCGCCGTGCTGGCCGGCATCATCACCGAAGCCGGCATCATCTCATCCAGCGGAACGGCAACGGCCAAGCAGCCCATCACCCGCACCGACGCCGCCGGCGGCTTCCCCATCTCCGCCGCCGTATCCGTGCCGGCGGGATCGGACGTGGTGTACCTCAGCGGCATGACGCCGTCGGTGGCCGACCCTAGTGCGCCCAAGGGCAGCCCGCAGGCCTATGGCGACACCGCCACCCAGACCGTCAGCACCCTGAACAAGATCAAGGAGGCGCTGGCCGCCCAGAAGCTGACCCTGGGTGACGTGGTCATGATGCACGTCTACCTGGTGGGCGATCCCGCCCATGACGGCAAGATGGATTTCGCCGGCATGATGTCCGGCTACACGCAGTTCTTCGGCACCGCTGACCAGCCCAACAAGCCCGCCCGCACCACCGTGCAGGTGGCGGGCCTCGCTGCCCCCGGCCTGATGGTCGAGATCGAGGTGATCGCCGCCCGCGCGCCCTGACGCCGTTCCGGCGGCCCAGGGGCCTGGTGACATCCGCCGCGAACCGGTGGGTGGTCCCGCGATGCGGACAAGGAGGGTGCATATGCCTGCCATGACGGACCTGCCCCGCGCCGGGGTCACACGGCGCCATTTTCTGGAAAAGGCGGCGCTGCTGGGCGGCAGCGCCATGGTGATGACGGCGCTGAACGCCTGGGGGGCGGGGATCGCCTCCATGACCAGCGCGCCGCCGGCCCTGCGCGGATCAGGCGCGGGGCACAAGCTGCTGATCCTGGGTGCCGGCGTGGCCGGCATGACGGCGGCCTATGAAATGTCCAAGCTGGGCTATCAGGTCACCATCCTGGAGGCGCGCGCCTTCGGCGGCGGCCGCTGCCAGACGGCCCGCAAGGGCTTCAAGATGACGGAGTTGGGCGGGGAGGAGCAGGAGTGCAAGTTCGATGAGGGCCTGTACCTGAACCACGGCCCCTGGCGCATCCCGTTCTGCCATCGCTCCACCCTGCACTACACCAAGACGTTCGGCATCCCGCTGGAGGTCTTCGTCAACGAGAACGATGCCAGTTACGCCCAGTTCGACACGGTGAAGGGTCCCCTGGCCGGCAAGCGCGTGCGCCAGTTCGAAATACGGGCCGACATGCGGGGCTACACGTCGGAACTGGTGGCCAAGGCCGCCACCTCGGGCAAGCTGGACACCGGCCTGGCCAAGGACGACGTGGAACTGTTCATCGAGTACCTGCGCGGCGAAGGCTATCTGGAAAGCGACCTCAGCTATCGCGGCACGGAAGGCCGCGGCTACAAGGTCAATCCGGGCGCCGGCATTGATGACCCCGGTCCCGGCGTGCCCAGTACCCCCTACGCCTTCCCCGACCTGGTGCAGTCCCGGCTGTGGCGCATGGTCCAGTCGGTCGGCACCTTCGACCAGCAGCACACCATGTTCCAGCCGGTGGGCGGCATGGACCGCATCGCCAAGGGCTTCGAGAAGCACGTCGGCCACCTGATCAAGTACAACGCGGAGGTGGAGCGCATCCGCCAGTCCGACAGCGGCGTCACGGTGGACTACCTGGACACCAAGACGGGCAAACGCGCCACGGTCAGCGCCGATTACTGCCTGTGCACCATCCCGGTCAGCGTGCTGCGCACCATCGATGCCGACTTCTCCGACGCCTACAAGCAGGCCATGGGGCAGTTGTCCTACGATCCGGTGTGCAAGATCGGCCTGCAGATGAAACGCCGGTTCTGGGAAGAGGACGACGCCATTTATGGCGGCCATGTCTACACCGACGCCCCCGGCCTCAATTTGATCAGCCTGCCGTCATCCGGCTGGCAGTCGGCCAAGGGTGTGCTGCTGGGCTATTACATGTTCGGTGCCGACGCGACGGACATGAGCGGCAACACCCCGGCGGAGCGCGCGGCCATCGCGCTGGAGGCGGGGCAGCGGATCTTCCCCCAATACAAGGACAACTTCGAAACCGCCTTCTCCGCCTCCTGGCACCTGATTCAGTACAATCTGGGCGGCTGGGGCAACTGGAGCGCGGAGGCGCGGGCGACCGCCTATCCGGTATTGGTCAAGCCCGACCGCCGCATCTACCTGGCGGGAGAGCACATCAGCTACATCGGCGGCTGGCAGGCCGGGGCCATCGAGTCCGCCTGGCACCAGATCGCCCAGATCCATCAGCGCGTGGCGGCGTGAGGGAGGGGGAAATGCGCAATACCATCATCCTCACCGCCGCCCTCCTCACCGCTGGCGTCGCCGGCCTGGCCATGACGTCGCCGGCCCTGGCGCAGGACGTGGCCAAGGGTCAGGACCTGTTCAACCACAAATGCGCCGCCTGCCACCAGAAGACGGGCCTGGGCGTGAAGGGCGCCTTCCCGGCACTGGCGGGCGACCCCTTCGTGCAGGGCGATCCGGAACCGGTGGTGCGCACCGTGCTGCAGGGCCGGGGCGGCATGCCCACCTTCGCGGCCCTGCTGAGCGAGGAGCAGTTGGCCGACATCATCAGTTACGTCCGCCAGGCTTGGGGCAACAAGGCCCAGGCCGTGGACCCGGGCTTCGTCGCGCAAGTGAAGGCGAACGCCCATCCGCAGGACAAGGCGCCGACCGTCACCCACTGATGGGGGTGGTCGGCCTGGAGTTCAACGGATCTTGAAGGACACCTTTTCTGGATAGGGGTCGGGAAGCCCCGAAAGCCAGCAAAGGGCCCGGAAGGACCAAGACAAGGGAAAGGAGCACGCCTGTAAGTCAAACCGCCTTTCAAAAAGGCAAATCTACTTCCGCATCGCAATTGATGAGGATTTGAAAAGAGGCGGCCGGGGCAATGAGTCGCTTCGTTTCATAAAACTTGCGGGGAATCGCGCCATCAAGCTGCCGTGATCCAACAAAATATCCAAAGATCAGGGGGCCAACATGACGCTTACAAACAACACCAACGCCATAAGTGCGCGTAAAGCCTTGGGTATCGCCCTGCTGTGCTCAGCGGGATGGCTGGCTATGGGCACCGCCAACGCCGCCACGGCGCCGGCCCCGGCGGCCGATGCCGACGCCCTGTCGGAAATCGTGGTGACGGGCAGCCGCCGCGTGGACCGCTCGGTCGCGGACAGCCCGTCGCCCATCGACGTGTTCACGCCGGATGACCTGTCGCGCCAAGCAGGCGGCGACACCAACGACCTGCTGCGCCAGCTGGTGCCGTCCTTCAACGTCGCCCGTTTCTCCATCTCCGATGGCTCGACCTTCGTACGCCCGCCGACGCTGCGCGGCCTGCCGCCCGATGAGACCCTGGTGCTGATCAACGGCAAGCGCTTCCACCGCTCGGCCCTGGTGCAGATCGGCGCCAACGGCCTGACCGTGGGTTCGCAAGGCCCCGATTTGGCGCAAATCCCGGCCATCGCCATCAAGCAGCTGGAAGTGCTGCGCGACGGCGCCGCCGCCCAGTACGGCTCGGACGCCATCGCCGGCGTCATGAACTTCACCCTGAAGGACAGCGCCGACCAGGGCACGGTGGTGGCCCAGTGGGGCCAGACCTATGCCGGCGACGGCGGCAGCGCCCACATCCAGGCCAATTCCGGCCTGCCGCTGGGCGACCGCGGCTTCGTCAACATCAGCGCCGAGTATGTGAAGAACGACCCGACCTCACGCGGGACGCAGCGCCCCGACGCCGCCAAGCTGGCGGCCCAGGGCCTGACCATCCCCAACCCGGCCCAGCGCTTCGGCGATCCGGCGGTGGAGGCGGAGCGGCTGTTCGTCAACAGCGGCATCGACCTGGGCGACAATTCCAAGGTTTACCTGTTCGGCAACTTCGGCCACAGCTACGCCAAGGAAAGCTTCAACTACCGCAACCCCACCACGGTGTCGTGGCTGATCACGCCCTTCACTCTGGATAACGGCGCCACCTTCAAATGGAACAGCGTCTTCCCCAACGGCTTCACGCCCTGGTTCTACGGCGACATCCTGGATAGCAGCATCACCGGCGGCTACAGGACGACGCTGAAGTCCGGCCTGATCATCGACGCCAGCGCCAGCTACGGCAAGGATGAGCTGCGCTACAGCATCCGCAACACCGTCAACCCCTCACTCGGGCCCAGCAGCCCGCACCAGTTCTATGTCGGCACCCAGATCCAGGAAGAGACCAACCTGAACCTGGACCTGACCTACCCCATCAATCTCAATTGGCTGGCCAGCCCCCTGACGCTGGCGGGCGGCGGCGAGTACCGGCGCGAAACCTACACCATCAAGTCCGGTGACGTGGCCTCGTACCAGGCGGGCAAGTACTACACCGCCGGCATGCCCATCGGGTCCAACGGCTATCCCGGCTTCACCGCCAACGATGCCGGCCAGTACCCCCGCGGCAACTACGCCTTCTACGCCGACGCCGAAGCCGACATCATCAAGGACCTGAGCGCGGGCGTCGCCCTGCGCTATGAAGACTTCGACGATTTCGGCGACACCACCAACTGGAAGATCTTCGGCCGCTATCAGCTGACCGACTGGGTGGCCGTGCGGTCGTCCATCAACACCGGCTTCCGTGCCCCGACGCCCGGCCAGTCCCACATCAGCAGCACGCAGACCACCTTCAAGGCGGGCAGCCCCGAACCCATCGTGCTGGGCACCTTCCCGGTCGACAGCGTGGTGGCCCAGTATTACGGCGCCAAGACGCTGAAGCCCGAGACCTCGTTCAACATCGCCGGCGGCCTGGTGTTCGACCTGCCGGGCGGCGTCAACCTGACCGTCGATTATTACAACATCAAGGTCGAGGACCGCATCGGCATCACCAGCGACTTCACCGTCTCCGCCGCCGACCAGATCAAGCTGGCGGCGCTGGGCGTGGTGGGCGCCAACACCCTGGGCAACGTCAACTTCTTCACCAACGCCTTCGACACCCGCAGCCAAGGCGTGGACATCGTCGCCAACAAGACCTTCGAGGTTTATGACGGCGACCTGCACCTGACGGCGGCGGCCAACATCAACCATACCGACGTCACCAAGTACGACGCTGCCGTGATCGACGCCAACCGCAAGGCGGACATCGAGAACGGCCTGCCGCATTACCGCGTGAACCTGACCGCCAACTACGACATCGGCGCGCTCAGCCTCATGTACCGTGGCAGCTACTACGGTGCCTGGCAGGACAATTCCAGCGCCGGCCAGCATTACGACCCCGCTTGGATCTTCGATGCGGAGATCGGGTACAAGGTGACCGAGGCTCTGACCGCCACCGTCGGCGCGCAGAACCTGTTCGACAAGTACCCGCAGAAGAACCGCAGCGCCGGCCGCCTGAACTATGGCGACCAGTATCCAGACACCTCACCCTTCGGGTACGACGGCGGCATGTACTATTTCCGCGTGGCCTACAAGTGGTAAGCGCCTGACCCAGGCGTGATGGAGGGGGCCGCCCGGGCGACTGGGCGGCCTTTTCCTTTGGTGTTTGCCAACACCCCGCCACCCGGCATAGTGGGTCCATAACAACCTTTGGGGGACGTCCTTTCCATGGCCGTTATCGCGACTATCCTGGTGGCCGTGGTGGCCCTGCTGCACGCCTGGTTCCTGGTGCTGGAGATGGTGCTGTGGACCAAGCCGCTGGGCCTGCGCACCTTCCGCAACTCCCCGGAAAAGGCCGCGCAGACGGCCGTGCTGGCCGCCAACCAGGGCCTGTACAACGGCTTCCTGGCGGCGGGCCTGGTCTGGGGCCTGGCCTATCCCGACCCGGCGGCAGCGCTGCACATCAAGACCTTCTTCCTGCTGTGCGTGATCGTGGCCGGCGCTTACGGTGCCTGGTCCGTCAGCCGCCGCATCCTGATGATTCAGGCGATGCCGGCGGCCGTGGCCCTGGCGGCGCTGTGGCTGGCGTGAAACCCTGACACGGCCGGGCGGCGTCAGGTACCGGACCTGGCCGGGGCTTGCGTCGCGTCGGCGATGACGCGGCGGGCCTCGGCGATGGCGTCCGGGGTGCTTTTGCCGCCCTTGGCGATGCTATCGGCCAGGCCCATCAGCGCCTTGCCGGTGATGGAGCCGTTGTTGGCCTCCTCCGTCACGCTCACCCCCTGGTGCCGGGCGATGGCCTGGTCCCAGGCGGCACGCACGGCCGCCCAGTAGGTCGCGGTCCTGGCCCAGTACTCCTCCGCCGCCGCGACGGGGAAGTCGTCGGAGCGGTTGTAGGTGTTGACCACCGTCTCATGCACGAAGGTCACCAACGTGCCGTCGCGAGGCCCTATCTTGGCATTGTCTTGCTCATGCACCCAGCCGGCGGGCGTGAGCGCGTGGCGATTGGTGCCGCTGTAACGGTCGTAGGGCGGATGGCGGGTAGCGTCGCGGCGCGCCAGGGGGCGCCAGGTCTCGTCGCTGGTCCAGCGTGAGACGCCGGCATCGTGGCGCCAGCGGCCCACCCCGCCATAGCGCGGGGAATCGTCCGTCTGCCAGACGGTCTGCGACCAGGCGCCCTTCGCGGCGGCGGCATCCACCGGGGTCAGCGACCAGTGGCCGGTGCCCTGGTAGGTCAGCACGGTGGCCGGCTGGTGGACCCAGTCCTGGCGCCAATGCTTCACCACCACGGGCAAGCCGTCCTCGCCATCCACCACCAGGATGTGCTGCAGGCGGATGATGGAGCCGGTGTCCTCCACCACCCGCACCACCTCGTTCCCACCGCTGACCTTGGGCGCGATGGGCTTGTAGTCGGCCAGGAAGGGCGTGGTTTCCCGGAAATCGAAAGTCACCTTGTAGGTGCCGGCCATGGCCAGGATGGCTTTACGGTCCTGTTCCGGCGCGGCGGTGGAGGGTGCGGCGGTTTCGGTCGCGCGGGCGGCCAGCGGCAGGTGGGCGGCCACGCCCAGCAGGGCGGCGCCGGTCAGGAAGGACCGGCGGCCAGTCTTTAGGATGTCAGGCGTCTTCAGGGTGTCATGCAGGGTCATCGGTGGGCCTCTTGGGGCAGGTCATGCGATCGGAGAAGAAGGTGGCGGCGGGCACGGGCGGGACCCGCCGCCACCGGGGATCCGGCCAAGCGCCCCCACGCCGGCCGGATCGGGATCAGAGCTTCAGGGTCAGGGAGGCGCCGACGTTGCGGCCCGGCTGGGTCCAGGCGTCCAGCACCGTGGACGTGGACGCTTGGCCGCGCACGTCGCCCCACCACCAGTACTTCTCATCCGTCAGGTTGAAGATTCCGGCGCGGATGCTGGCGTTCTCCGTCACGTTCCAGTAGGCGGTGGCGTCCAGGATGGTGAAGGCCCCCGGGATGAAGTAGGTCGCGCTGCTGACGTCGGACCGGTCCTTGGCCCCGGAATGGGTCATGGTCACCTGCCCACCGAAACGGCCCGCCGGGTCGCGGTAGGTGACACCCAGCACCAGCTTCCACGGGTCCACGCTGTCCAGCGGGGTGGTGGTGGCGCCCGACGTGCTTTCGCCATGGGTGTAGGAGAAGGCGGCCAGGGCGCCGATGCCAGAATTCAAGGTGACCTGGCCCTTGGCCTCCGCCCCCTGCAAGGTCACCCGCGACAGGTTCACATACTGGTAGATGGCCGGGTTGACGGCGGTAAAGGTACCGCCGACCTGCACCTGGTCGATGAAGTCGCGGTAGCGGCCGGCATAGCCGGTGACGCTGGCATCCCAGCGGCCGCCGCCCAGCACGGCGTTTTCCACGCCATTCCCCCCGGTCTTTTCACCCCAGCCGCCGTTGAACTTGAAGCCGCCCTCGACGGTCTGGCTGGTTTCCGCCTTCAGGTTGGGGTTGGAGACGGACTTGTAGTTCTGCGTCGGGTTGGCGAAGCCGTTGTTGACCTGCGACGGCGCCGGCGCCTTGAAGCCCTCGGCCAGGTTCACGAATACACCCACGTCGGGCAGCACATGGTAGAGGATGCCCAGCTTGGGCGAGACGTGGCTGTCGTTCTTGGAAATGGGCGTCAGCGCCGTGAACAGCGGGTCGTCCTTCTTGGGCGACAGGTCATAATAGTCGAAGCGCACGGCCGGGTAGAGGGTCAGCCGCTTGTCGAAGGCGTTAATCTCGTCCTGCAGGAAAATGCCGGCCAGGGTGTAGTCGGTGGTGGGATAGGCCCGCGAGGGGAAGGCATCACCGGCCGAGGGCACCGTGCCGTCGCGCAAGGACTCCTGATGGGTGACCGAATAATCGCCGCCGTACACGAAGGTATGCGTCAGGTCGTGGCCCAGCGTCTTGCTCTGCGCCTGAAGGTCGATGCCGTAAACGTTGGTATCGAAGGTGCTGTCGCGCGTACGGTCGGTGGCGGTGTTACGATCCTCCGCCCCGTATTGGGTCGCGTGGGTTTCCTGGTAGTAGGCCGTCCAACGCAGGCTGTCGATCACGTCCGCGCCGATGTCGTACCGGTGGTCCAGGCTGACGCGGTTGCGGTCCTGCCGATCCCGGGCGATCAGGCCCAGCACGCTGGTGGCGGCCAGTGGCGGCTTGGCGATGGCGCTCAACACCGTGGTGTTGGTGTGGTTGTCGTCATGGTCGAAGGTCAGGCGCAGGCGGTGCGCGTCCGACGGTTCGTACACCACCTTCGCCAGGACGGCGTTCGAATAAAGGTCCTGCGGGTTGGCGGTGGTACGGTCGGTGTTGGCGGCGTTCTTGTCGCCGTTGGTCGCGGTTTCGTTGCCGTCGCGGCGTGTGTACGCCACCAGGGCCTGCAGCTTGCCCACCTTGCCGGCGGCCAGCGCGCCCTTGGACCAAGCCCCATCGGCGGAGGTGTAGCCGACGCTGCCCTGGGCTGCCCAATCCTTACCTGCCGTCAGGAAATCGTCAGGATCCTTGGTGATGAAGCTGACGGCGCCGGCCACGCCGTCGCTGCCGTAGAGTGCCGAGGCCGGCCCGCGCAGGATTTCGACGGACTTCAGCAGGCCCAGGTCGACATAGTCGCCGCGCCCCATGTTCTGGGCGCCGAAGCTGTAGGCGTCGGGCACGCGGATGCCGTCGGTCAGCATCAGGACGCGGTTGCCCTCCAGCCCCCGGATGTTGAAGCCGCTGTCGCCGTCACGGCCGGTGGCGCCGCCGGCCAGAGTGAAGCGCGCCGGGCTTTTACGGACGGAGACGCCGGGTTCGTAGCGCACCAGATCCTTGATATCCGTCACCAGCTGTTCGTCGATCTGTTGGCTGGTGATGACGCTGACACTGGCCGGCACGTCGCTGATGTCCTTGGCCGTGCGCGTGGCGGTCACGGTGACCGTCGCCGCCGGGTCAGCATCGGCGCCATCGGCGGGGGCCGGGTCGGGAGCCGCCGCCAGCGCGATGTGGGTCAGGGTGACGCCCCCCAGCGCCACCAACAGCCAAACCGGAACGGTCGCCTTCAACAGCGTTTGCCGCATTCTTGTTTTCCCCATCAGGTTGGTTCCTGGTGCACCTATATGACTCATGAAATTAAGAATCAATTGCATTCTCATTGCTGGGTCCGGCACTGGCGCAACCCGGCCCTGAGCAGGCAGAGGTTTGACCCGGCGGCGGGAATCCGCCAAAAAGCCGCCAATCCCAATGCTGTTCGTGGCTTGCCCCACCCCGCGCGCCCAGCGGCGGGCACGGCAGTGCCGCCCTTTCAGGATGACAGTCCCGTGACGATTTCCCACCGCCGCCAAGCCCGCCTGATGCACTCCGTGGCGGTGATCGCCCTGGTTATGGCCGGGGCCGCGCAGGCCGAACCGGCCGACCAGCCGGCCACCGTTATCGTCACCGGCGTGCGCGACCAGGGTTTCCGCGCCACCGACACCCAGTTCGGCGCCGCCGGCACGGTGCTGGACACCCCGGCCTCGGTCAGCGTCGTCACCCGCGACCTGATGGATGACCAGCAGGCCCGCCGCCTGAGCGACCTGATCCGCAACGACGCCTCGATCGGGGAGAACTACGCGCCCGAAGGCTATTACGAGGACATCGCCATCCGGGGCTTCCCCCTGGACTTGGCCACCGGCCTGCGGATCAACGGCCTGACCATCGCCGGTGAGCAGCCGGTGGCGCTGGAAAACAAGGAACGGGTGGAGTTCCTGAAGGGCCTGGCCGGGGTGGACGCCGGCGTGGTGGCCCCGGGTGGCTTGGTCGACTATGTCACCAAGCGGCCGGCGGATGTGCAAAGCCTGACCCTGGGCACCGACAACCGCGGCGGCCTCTACAGCGCGGTGGACATCGGCAGCCTGTTCGGCGCGCGCAAGCAGTACGGCCTGCGCCTGAACGCGGCGCATGAAGACATCGCCAGCTACGTCGACCATGCCGACGGCTACCGCAATTTCGGGTCCATCGCCGGCGACTGGCGGGCAACGCAGGACGACACCGTCAACCTGGACCTGGAGTACCAGCGCCGGGTGCAGCACTCCGTCTCCGGCTACCAGCTGCTGGGTGGCACGGCCCTGCCGGCGCTGGACACGGTGCCGCCCTCGCGCATGCTGGGCGCCCAGTCCTGGACCAAGCCCGTCACCATCAATGCCCTGAACCTGTCCGGCCAGTATGAGCATCGCTTCAGCAACGACTGGCGCCTGACGGTGCAGGTGGGCCACAGCCGCACGGTCATCGACGACAACGTCGCATTCGCCTACGGCTGCTATTATGTGGCCAGCTGTGCTGCCGGCGAGTCGCCCGGCTATTACTTCGCGCCCAACGGCGATTTCGACGTCTACGACTACCGCAGCCCCAACGACGCGCGGGAGGATGACCAGGCCCAGGCCCAACTGCTGGGCAAGCTGGCGACGGGTGCCATCGGCCACAGCCTGACCCTGGGCGCCAGCGTCTTCCGCCGCACGGTGACGCAGACCGACTACGTCTATGACTATGTCGGCAGCGACAACATCTACAACCCCACGCCGCTGGCCTTCGCGCCCTCGCCCAACAATCCCGGCGCCAATTACGAACGGCTGGACAGCCGCCAGTACGCGATCAGCGCCATGGACCGCATCGACCTGGGCGCCCTGGTGACGGGGCTGGAGCTGGACGCCGGGGTGCGCACCGTCTTCCTGCGCGAGCGCGCCTACGACATCGACCACGCCACCGTCCGCAACACGGCGGAGACCCTGCCCCTGCCGCAGGTGGCCCTGGTCTACAAGCCGCTGTCGGCCGTGACCCTGTACGCCAGCCATTCCCGCGGCCTGTCCCTGGGCGGCCAGGCGCCGGCCTGGGCCACCAACGCCAGCGAGATCCTGTCGCCGTCCCTGTCCTGGCAGGATGAGGTGGGGGCCAAGTACGACTGGAACGGCCTGCTGCTGGGCGCCAGCGTCTTCCGCCTGAGCAAGGCGTATGAGTACGCCAAGCCCGACGACAGCGAATATGGCTTCACCTATGTGCGCCAGGGGACGGAGCGTCACGACGGCCTGGAACTGAATGCCGCCGGCCAGGTGACCCAAGATCTGCGCCTCACGGCCAGCGCCACCTTCATGCACGCCGTGGCCTACGGCACCGGCACCCCCAGCTATGACGGCCACCAGGCCATCAACGTGCCGCACGTGCGCACCGCGCTTTACGCCGACTATACCCTGCCGCACCTGGACGGGCTGGCCCTGCTGGCCGGCTGGCAATACGTGGGGGAACGGGCGGCGGCGCGTGACGCCGTGGCCACAGCGCCGGCCTATCATCTGTTCAACGCCGGCCTGCGCTATGCCCCCAGCGCGCTGGACAACAAGCTGACCCTGCGGCTGTCGGTCGACAACCTGTTGGATCGGCGCTACTGGAAAGATGTTGGCGAGAGCGCCGGCGACGCCTATCTGCATCTGGGGGCGCCACGCACGGCGCGCTTCACGCTGCAGTATTCCCTGTAAGGTCTCATCCCCGCTTCATGAGCGCCTCCCCCGCCCGGTCCACGCTAGACGGCCTGCATCACGCCCATGGGATGGGGGTGGGCGCGGTGCTGCCCGACTGGCCGCCCCTGACGGGGACGGAGGTGGCGGGCCTGCTGCGCCATTACCCCGATGTGGGTGCGGTGCGCGGCATCCTCAGCCACAGTCCGCGCCCCTTCTCCGCCGCCTCGGTGGTGGCGACGGCAGGTGGCGCGCGCGCGGCGGTGTTCGTGAAGCGCCACCATGCCCGGGTGCGGACCGCCGCCCAGCTGGAGGATGAGCACGCCTTCATGGACCATCTGCGCCGGCGCGGCGCGCCCCTGGGCGTGCAAATCTGCGACGTGCTGGCGACGGCGACCGGCGCCCGCGCCCTGACCCTGGGCGAGTGGACCTATGAGGTCCACGGCCTGGCGCCGGGCCTGGATCTCTACCGGGACGCCCTGTCCTGGACGCCCTTCCGCGACCTGGGCCATGCGCGCGCCGCCGGCACCGCCCTGGCCCGCCTGCACCAGGCCTCGGAAGGGTTCGACCGCCCGCATCGCCGGGGCCAGGCCCTGGTGTCGGGCTTCACCCTGTTTTCCAGCGATGACCCGCTGGCGGCCATGGCGGACTATGTGGCGGCCCGGCCGGCGTTGGCCGATTACCTGTCGACCCGCCCCTGGCGGCGCGACACCCAGCGCCTGCTGCTGCCCTTCCATGACGCGCTGCGGCCGCACCTGGACCGGTTGCCCAGCCTGTGGACGCACAACGACCCGCACGCGTCCAACCTCACCTGGACGGATGCCGGTCCCACGGCCAACGTGGCGGCGGTGCTGGACTTCGGCCTGGCCGACCGCACCACGGCCCTCTATGACCTGGCCACGGCCATCGAGCGCAACACGGTGGAATGGCTGGCCCTGACGGAAGGGCGGCAGCCCACCGCGCACCACGACCAGGTAGCCGCGCTGATGGCGGGATACCATGCCGTCAGTCCCCTGGATGCGCCCCGGCGCCAGGCGCTGGCGGCCCTGCTGCCCCTGGTACATGCGGAATTCGCCCTGGCGGAGACCGACTATTTCCACGGTGTCACGCACTCGGCGGAGAACGCGGGCCTGGCGTACGAGGGCTATTTCCTGAGCCACGCCGCCTGGTTCCACGGGGCCGACGGCCAGGGCCTGCTGGCCTTCATCCGCGACCTGACCCTGTAACCCCGAACAGCGGCGCCCCTTCCCCCATGTCCCCCTTGGAAATCGTCGCCGTCATCGTCAGCGCGCTGGCCGTCTGGACCACCACCCGCCGGTCCTTGTGGTGTTGGCCCCTGGGCCTGGCCTCCGTCGCGCTCTATGGCGTGGTCTTCCTGGAGGCCAAGCTGTACTCCGACATGGTCTTGCAGGCCGTGTTCGGCGCCTTCCTGGTTTATGGCTGGGTGTGCTGGTGGCGGGGGGTGCGCGACGACGGCCAAGTGGTGGTGCGGCCCCTATCCGTTCGCGACGCCATCCTCGGCCTGGCGGCCGGCGGGGCCGCCAGCGTCGCCCTGGGCTTGGCCATGGCCCGCTGGACCGACGCCTCCCTGCCCTATCTGGATGCCACCCTTGCCGGCTTCAGCCTGGTGGCGCAGTACTGGACGGCGCGCAAGCACATCGAGAACTGGTGGCTGTGGATCGCCGTCGATGTGGTCTATGTCGCCATGTACGTGGTCAAGGACCTGTACCTGACCGCCGGCCTTTACGTCGCCTTCATCGTCCTGGCCATCCTGGGCCTGCGCAGCTGGCGGGTTGGGACGGAAGCACCAGCCGTGCAGCCTTTGTAACTTAAGTCTCGGACCAGCGGCATGGCCCCATGCCGCTGTAGGCTGCGACCGCAGCCGCCGGAGGTTTCCGGGGAACGCAGTGGACTGGAAACTGAGGACAAGCCCAGGCCGCGGATGCGGCCGCCCGGCGCCTGAGGGACGCCTAAATACTCCCCGCGACTTGATGCACGCCCACCACGCCGCGGAACAGGGCGGCCACGCGCTCGCTGTAGGCTGACGCGGTGTCGGGCAGCTGGATGTCCACCTCCAGCATGTCCTCGCCCGGCAGGTCGGCGCGGCGGCGGGCATAGACGTGAAGGGGCACAATGTCCAGGCGGGCCAGCGTGCCCATCAGACGGGACAGCAGGCCGGGGCTGGCGTCGGCCGCCACCGACAGCATGACGGGGCTGGCGTTCGACGGCGCGGCGGTGGCAACGGCGGCGGTCATACCCGGGTCTCCGGCAATCCTGCGACCGGCACGGCGGCCACGGCGACGGCGCGGCGCACGGCGGCCTCGGCCGCGTCCCCCTCATACCCGACGACGACGGCATGGGCCGTAGCCCAGGGCCGACCGGCGCGGCGGTCGGCTTCCCCCCGGTGACGGGCCACCGACAGGGCGTAGTCGATGGCGGCGTCCAGGCCGTCGGTATTCTCCAACGGGTCCAGACGGCTCCAGTCGAGGGTCACATCCACCGGGCCGGCGCGGTTCACGGCTAGGGCCACGAAGCCATCGCCGCTGCGCACCAGCGTCAGGGTGGGATGCAGGACGGCATAGTCGGCAGGGGAGCAATCCAGGGGGGGCATGGTGGCGGCTCTTCACAAATCGTGTTCCGATGAGGGCAACAATAGCGGCCAAAGCGCGCATAGTCTTTGCGAAGACTGTTCGAAATCGCCATCATCAACATGACTCATGTTTTAATGTAGCGATATGGAGATGGATCATGCGGCACAAGCTGGACGGGCTGGATTGGAAGATCCTCGACGTGCTGCAACAGGATGGCGCCGCCTCGGCCGCCGACGTGGGCGACAAGGTGGGGCTGTCGCAATCGCCGTGCTGGCGCCGCATCCAGCGGCTGGAGGAAACGGGGCTGATCCGCCAGCGCGTGGCCCTGCTGGACCGGCGGGAGCTGGGCCTGAACTTCCTGGTCTTCGCCCATGTGAAGCTGGAGGCGCACGCCGGCGACAGCCTGGACGCCTTCCGCCGCGCCATCGCCGACATACCGGAGGTGCTGGAGTGCTTCGTGCTGATGGGCCAGGTGGATTTCCTGCTGCGCATCGTCGCCAAAGACGTCGAGGCCTATGAAGCCCTGTTCTTCAAGAAGCTGTCGCAGTTGCCCGGCGTGCGCGAAATAAATTCGATGATGGCAGTGTCGACCGTCAAGGAGACGACTGCACTGCCGTTGGGGCAGCTGCGCGCTGAATTGGGGTAGTCCAGGCAGGGGACCTTGACCATCTGACCGGGCAATTCCCCCCGCCGGGCGTGCCCACACCATGACCCCCACCCGCCGCACCATCCTGTCGCTCTTGCTGGCGCTGTCCGCCAGTGGCATGGCGTCGGGTATCGCGGCGGCGCAGACGGCGCCCCAGCCCATCCGCGTGCTGGTGCCGGAACTGCCGGTGCTGGGGGAGCGGGGCGCCGACGGCCAGGCCAGGGGGCTGGTGGTGGAGCAGGCGCAGGCCATCCTGGACCGCGCGGGCATCCGCGCCACCGTCGAGCTGCTGCCGGTGGTGCGCGTCTATGCCGAGCTGGCGCGGGAACGGCCACCGGGCGGTCCCAAGGTCTATGGCATGGTCGCCGTGCCCATCCGCGACCCGTACCGGGCCATCGTGCCCCTGGCCCTGACCATGGAGACGCAGCTGGTGGCGGTGGCGCGGCAGGGTGTGACGCTGGCGAAGCCCGATGACCTGCGGACGGTGGGCCCGGTGGCCGTGACGGCCACGGGCACCCAGGCCCTGATCCCGGTCATCCAGCAATACGGGATCACCGTGCAGACAGTGCCGTCCACGCTGAACGGCCTGCGCATGATGGCCCACGGCCGGGTGAACGCCGTGATGGGCATCTCCTCCGTCATCGACGTGGTGGCGCGGGAAAACAACCTGACCGACCAGCTGGGCGACCGCGTGCAGGTCAGCGCCATGGAGGCCTGGTTGTCCTGCGACCCCGCCACCCGCGACGCCCCCGAAACCGCGATCCTGCGGGACGCGGCTGAGGCCCTGTACCGTGAAGGCCGGCTGGACGCGATCGCCCGCCAGCATTTCCAGAAGGCGGCTACGGGGAGCTAGGGCGCCGCTTTCCCAGGCGCCCAAAGATGCCCCTCAAAGATCAAGGGCGACGGGGTCGCCCCCGCCGCCCTCAACCTTCGACGTGGAACAGCCGCTTACGCCTCGCTGGCGGGCTTCTCGCCCATCAGCGCCGCCTGCGCCGCCGCCAGGCGGGCGATGGGTACGCGATAGGGGGAGCAGGAGACGTAGCTGAGCCCCACCTTCTCACAGAAGTAGACGGAGGCCGGGTCGCCGCCGTGCTCGCCACAGATGCCCAGCTTGATCTCCGGACGGGTCTTGCGGCCCCGTTCGGCGGCAATGGACACCAGCTCGCCCACGCCCTCGGTGTCCAGGGTCACGAAGGGGTCGTGCTCGAAGATGCCGGCCCGCTGGTAGTCGGGCAGGAAGCTGGCGGCGTCGTCGCGGCTGATGCCGAACGTCGTCTGCGTCAGGTCGTTGGTGCCGAAGCTGAAGAACTCGGCTGACTGGGCGATCTCCGCCGCCCGCAAGGCCGCGCGCGGCAGCTCGATCATGGTGCCGACCAGATAGTCGATCTGCACGCCGGAGGACTGCTTCACCTCGCCCGCCACCCGGTCAATGACGGCCTTCAGGATGTCCAGTTCCTTCTTGGTGCCGACCAGGGGGATCATGATCTCCGGGATCACTGTCTGGCCGGCCTTGCCCACCTCGACCGCCGCCTCGAAGATGGCGCGGGCCTGCATCTCATAGATTTCGGGGTAGGAGATGCCCAGGCGGCAGCCGCGATGGCCCAGCATGGGGTTGGCCTCGTGCAGCTGCAGGGCGCGGTGGCGCACCCGCTGGATGTCCGTGCCGGCGGCCTTGGCCACCTCGTCCATCTCTTCCTCGCTGTTGGGCAGGAACTCGTGCAGCGGCGGGTCCAGCAGGCGGATGGTGACCGGCAGGCCGGCCATGATGCGGAACAGCTCCACGAAATCCTGGCGCTGCATGGGCGCGATCTTGGCCAGGGCGGCGCGGCGGCCGGCCTCGGTCTCCGCCACGATCATCTCGCGCACGGCCACGATGCGCTCGGTATCGAAGAACATGTGCTCGGTCCGGCACAGGCCGATACCCTCGGCCCCGAACTTCACCGCCGTGCGGGCGTCCAGCGGGGTTTCCGCGTTGGTGCGCACCTTCATGCGGCGGAAGCGATCGGCCCAGCCCATGAGGGTGGCGAAGTCGCCGGACAGTTCCGGCTGTATGGTGGGCACGTGGCCCAGCATGACCTCGCCCGTCGATCCGTCGATGGTGATGACGTCGCCGGCGGCGATCTTCTCGCCCCGCACGGTCATGACCCCGGTCTTGTAGTCGATGCGTAGCTCACCCGCACCCGACACGCAGGACCGGCCCATGCCGCGCGCCACCACGGCCGCGTGGCTGGTCATGCCGCCGCGGGTGGTCAGGATGCCCGCGGCGGCGTGCATGCCGTGGATATCCTCGGGGCTGGTCTCCACGCGGCAGAGGATGACCGCCTCGCCCATCTGGGACTGGCGCTCCGCCTCGTCCGCCGAGAACACCACCTTGCCGCAGGCGGCACCCGGGCTGGCCGGCAGGCCCTTGGCGATGATCTTGCGCTCGGCCTTGGGGTCCAGGGTCGGGTGCAGTAGCTGGTCCAGCGACTTGGGCTCGATGCGGCGCACGGCCTCGGCCTCGTCGATCAGGCCTTCCCGCGCCATGTCCACGGCGATCTTCAGCGCGGCGGCGGTGGTGCGCTTACCATTTCGGGTCTGCAGCATGTACAGCTTCTTCTGCTGCACCGTGAACTCGATGTCCTGCATGTCGCGGTAGTGCCGCTCCAGCTTCAGGCGCACCGCGTCCAGCTGCTGGAACACCTCCGGCATGCTCTCTTCCATGGCCGGCAGGTCTGAGCCGTTGGCCTGGCGGCCGGCGACGGTCAGGTGCTGCGGCGTGCGGATGCCGGCCACCACATCCTCGCCCTGGGCGTTGATGAGGTATTCGCCGTAGAAGGCGTTCTCACCCGTGGACGGGTTGCGGGTGAAGGCCACGCCGGTGGCGCAGTCGTCGCCCATGTTGCCGAACACCATGGCCTGGACGTTGACCGCCGTGCCCCAGCTGGCCGGAATGTCGTGCAGCTTGCGGTAGGTGATGGCACGCTGGTTCATCCAGCTGCCGAAGACGGCGCCGATGGCGCCCCACAGCTGTTCCTGCACATCCTGCGGGAAGGGGCGGCCCAGGGCTTCCTGCACCACCTCCTTGTAGCCCTCGATCACCGTCTGCCAGTCGCCGGCTTCCAGGTCGGTGTCGTAGTTCAGGCCCCGGTCGCGCTTGTGGCTGTCCAGGATCTCTTCGAAATGATGGTGGTCCACGTCCAGGACGACGTTGCCGTACATCTGGATGAAGCGGCGGTAGCTGTCGTAGGCGAAGCGTTCGTCGCCGGCGCGCTTGGCCAGGCCCCGGACGGTGACGTCGTTCAGGCCCAGGTTCAGCACCGTGTCCATCATGCCGGGCATGGAGGCGCGGGCGCCGGAGCGCACGGAGACCAGCAGCGGGTTCCCGGCATCGCCGAAGGTGGCGCCGATGATGCCCTCCACCGCCTTCAGGCCGGCGGCCACCTGGTCCTTCAGTTCGGCCGGATACTGGCGGCCGTTGTCATAGAACCAGGTGCAGACCTCGGTGGTGATGGTGAAACCGGGCGGCACGGGCAATCCCAGATTGCTCATCTCCGCCAGGTTGGCACCCTTGCCACCCAGAAGGTTCTTCATCTCGGCCCGGCCCTCGGCCTTGCCATCACCGAAGCTGTACACCCACTTGGACACGCTCATGGTTCCTCACCCGATGAGTTCGGCGGAGCCGCGGCCGGTTCACTCATGGGCCGCCGCTCGCCAGTTTCCCCGAAGTTTTCACTGCGATTTGTGTTTTTTCAGGATCCGGTCAAGCCGGGCCCCATTTTGTCACGCGTACTGAAATCAAAGCCTTGCAGACTATCCAGGCCAACGGAAGGGCCAAGATTGTGACCGCACCCACGGTCCCGGGCACCAAACGAAAACGGGGGCCGGTTTCCCGGCCCCCGCGACTCAACCCTCGATGACCGAGAAGTCCGCCACATGGTTCAACGTGCGGCGGATACCGGCCAGCAGACGCAGCCGGTTGGCCCGCAAGGCAGGATCGTCGGCGTTCACCGTCACCTTGTCGAAGAAGGCGTCCACCGGGCCGCGCAAGCTGGCCAGGGCCGCCATGGTGCCCACGTAGTCCTCGGCGGCCAGCGCTGGCTCCGACGCCGTGCGCGCGGCATCCAGCACCGCCGCCAGGGCCTTTTCCTCATCCACCTGCAGCAAGGCCGCGTCCGGCACGCCGTCATGGGCGTGGCCGTCCTTCTTCTCCTCGATACGCAGGATGTTGGCGGCGCGGCGGAAGGCGGCCAGCAGGTTGGCGCCGTCGTCGGTGTTGACGAAGCCGGCCAGCGCGTCCACGCGGGCCAGCAGGCGGACCAGGTCGCCCTCCGCCCGGCCGGCGAGCGCGGCGGCGATCAGGTCGTGGCGCACGCCCTTCTCGCGCAGGGCCACCACCAGGCGGTCGGCGAAGAAGGCCAGCAGCTCGCCATCCAGGGCGGCATTGTCCAGGGCCAGCTGGCCGCGCGCCACCAGGAACAGGTCGCCGAGGTCCAGGCGCAGGCCGTTTTCCACCACCAGGCGGATGACGCCCAGGGCGGCACGGCGCAGGGCGTACGGATCGCGGGACCCCGTGGGCTTCTCATCGATGCCGAAGAACGCCACCAGGGTGTCGATCTTGTCGGCCAGCGCCACCGCCACGGAGACGGGGGCGGTGGGGCAGCTGTCGCTGGGGCCCAGGGGCTTGTAATGGTCGGCGATGGCCTCGGCCACGGCGGCGTTCTCGCCCTGCTCATAGGCGATATAGCGGCCGACGACGCCCTGCACCTCGGGGAACTCGCCCACCAGGCCGGTCACCAGGTCGGCCTTGGCCAGGCGGGCGGCGCGGCGGGTGGCGTCCACGTCGGCGTGGATGGCCCGCGCGATGACCGCCGCCAGGCCCTCCACCCGGTGGACCTTGGCCGCGGTGGTGCCCAGCTTGGCATGGAAGGTGATCTCGGCCAGCTTCTTGGCCTGGTCTTCCAGCGGCACCTTGCGGTCCAGGTCCCAGAAGAACTTGGCGTCCGACAGGCGGGCGCGTAGCACGCGCTCATTACCGGCCACCACGGCCTTGCCGCCGTCCTCGGTGGTGCGGTTGGCCATCAGGATGAAGCGCGGCGCCAGCTTGCCGTCATTCGTTTCCAGGGCGAAATAGCGCTGGTGCGTGCGCATGGAGGTGGTCAGCACCTCCGCCGGCACGTCCATGAAGGCCTGGTCGATGGTGCCGATCAGGCCCACCGGCCATTCCACCAGGCCCGCCACCTCTTCCAGCAGGCCGGGATCATCGCGCAGGGTAAGGCCCTCGGCGGCGGCCAGCCTGTTGGCCTGTTCCAGGATGCGGGCCTTGCGCGCCTCGCGGTCCAGCACGACGAAGGCGCCGGCCAGCTTCTGCTGGTAATCGGCGAAGTCGGTGATGGTCAGCACGTCAGGCGCCAGGAAGCGGTGGCCGCGCGTGGTGTTGCCGTAAGGCAGGGTGACGGCCGTGGGCTCGCCACCCAGGCAGACGTTGCCCTCCGACGCCTCGGGCGCCGGCTCGGCCGTCTTCAGGGTGAGATAGCCCGGCACCACGGCGCCGTCGAACAGCGCCAGGATGGACTGCAGCGGCCGCACCCAGCGGAAGGTGTTGTTGCCCCAGCGCATGGATTTGGGCCAGGGCAGCTCGCGGATGGCGGCGTCGATGATGCCCGGCAGGGCGTCGACCGTGGCCCCGCCCGGCTTTTCCACCACGGCGAACCAGAACACGCCCTTGCCCGTGTCGCGCTGTTCGCATTGGTCCAGGCTGGTGAGGCCGGCGCCACGCAGGAAGCCCTGGACGGCCGCGTCGGGGGAACCGACGCGCGGGCCCTTGCGCTCATCCCGCACGTCGGCCTGGCGCACCGGCAGGCCGGTGACAGCCAGGGTCAGGCGGCGCGGGGTGGAATGGGCGATGGCGTCGGTGAAGGCCAGACCGGCATCCGCCAGCTTGGTGGTCACCAGGCGCTTGAAGTCATCGGCCGCGCGCACCTGCATGCGGGCGGGGATTTCCTCGGAAAACAGCTCGATCAGCAGCTCGGCCATGGCTCAGGCCCCCTTACCGGAAACGGGCCCAGGCAGGGTCCAGTCCACCTTCTTGTCGCCCTTGACCCACTCTTCGCAGCAGGCCTTGGCCAGGTTGCGGACGCGCAGGATGTAGCTCTGCCGCTCCACCACCGAGATGACGCCGCGCGCGTCCAGCAGGTTGAAGTTGTGCGAGGCCTTGACGCACTGCTCGTACGCCGGCCAGGCCAGGCCGCGCTTCAGCAGCTCGGCGCACTCATGCTCCGCGTCCTCGAAATGGCGCAGCAGCATGGCGGTGTCGGCGGCCTCGAAGTTATAGGCGCTCTGTTCCCGCTCATTGCGGTGATAGACGTCGCCGTACTTCACGCCCTGGCCGTTGAAGTCCAGGTCGTACACGTTCTCGACGTTCTGGATGTACATGGCCAGGCGTTCCAGGCCGTAGGTCAGCTCCGCCGCCACCACCTCGCACTCGATGCCGCCCACCTGCTGGAAATAGGTGAACTGCGTCACCTCCATGCCGTCGCACCACACTTCCCAGCCCAGGCCCCAGGCGCCCAGCGTGGGGCTTTCCCAGTCGTCCTCGACGAAGCGGATGTCGTGCTGCGCCGGGTCGATGCCCACGCGGCGCAGGCTTTCCAGGTAAATCTCCTGCACGTTGGCCGGCGAGGGCTTCAGGATCACCTGGTACTGGTGATGCTGGTGCAGGCGGTTGGGGTTCTCGCCATAGCGGCCGTCCTTGGGCCGGCGCGACGGCTGCACGAAGGCGGCCTTCCACGGCGTGGCGCCCAGGGCGCGCAAGGTGGTGGAGGGGTGGAAGGTGCCGGCCCCCATCTCCATGTCATAAGGCTGGAGGATCAGGGCCCCTTGCTCCGACCAGAACTGGTGGAGCGTCAGGATAAGTCCCTGGAAACTGAGCTTCGCCGCGCCTGAGGCCGCCATTGCCTGACCGTCTTCACCCTGGAAGGGCGGAAAAGGAACTTTTGGGCTTCGAAAACCCGTCCTCCCCGGCCCTTTGTTGCGTTGCGGCGCACCTTACAAGGCGGGCGAACCCCAAATCAAGGCGGCGACCGGCGCGTTTCCCGCATGTGCGCCCCGTTTTGACGCGGGTGTGGCACGCGTGTTCCGCAAGGGAACGGGGCGCACCGCCGCTTGATCCCGCTCAAAGCGGCGGAACCGCCGGGGGGCCTATGCTTTTCCCCCAAGAGAGCCCGCCGCACCGGGTCCCGCCTTTCCGCAATCAGGGAGTCTGCCCCCATGGACGACCAGACCGAGACGCTCGCCTTCCTGGCCCATCCGGAATCCTTCGGGGCCCGTGGCCGGGTGGAGCGTATCGACACCCACATCTCCCACGTCTTCCTGGCCGGCGACCGGGCCTACAAGCTGAAGCGCGCCGTGCGCTATTCCTATCTGGATTATTCCACGGTGGAACGGCGGCGGCATTTCTGCCTGGCGGAGCTGGCGGTCAACCGCCGCTTCGCCCCCAACCTGTACCTGGGCCTGCGCCCCGTCCTGCACACGCCCGACGGCCTGACCCTGGGGCCGGAATGGGCGGCGGGGGAGGATGAGCCGCCCCTGCCGCCCGATCAGGTGGTGGATTGGCTGCTGGTCATGCGCCGCTTCGACCAGGACGCCCTGCTGGACCGCATGGCGACGCAGGGCCGGCTGACGCCGCAGCTGATGCTGGACCTGGCCGACCGCCTGGCCCGCCTGCACCGGGCGCAGCCCGGCCGCACGGAGGGCGGCGGGGCCCAGGGCCTGGCTGAAGCCATCGCCATCACCCGCGCCAACCTGAAGCCGGGCGACGCCTTCTCGGCCGCCGACATCCGCGTCTGGAACACCAAGGTGCAGGCGGCCCTGTTGGCGCAAGGCGGCCTGCTGGACGCGCGGCGGGACGCGGGCCGGGTGCGCGACTGCCATGGCGACCTGCACCTAGGCAACGTCTGCCTGGTGGACGGCACGCCCACCCCCTTCGACGCCATCGAGTTCGACCCCGCGCTCGCCTGCACGGACGTGCTGTACGACCTGGCCTTCCTGCTGATGGACCTGTGTTTCCGCGACCGCGCGGACCTGGCCAGCCTGGTGCTGAACCGCTACCTGGACGTGACGGGGGAGGATATGGCGGGACGGGAGGGCCAGGCCCTGGGCGGGCTGCCGGCCCTGCCCCTGTTCCTGTCGGTGCGCGCGGCGGTGCGGGCCCAGGTGACGGCAGCGGCCGCCCGGCGCCAGACCACGCCCACGCAGAAGACCGCCGGGGCGGTGGAGGCCAACCGTTACCTGCAGCTGGCGCTGGACTTCCTGCGCCGCGACCGGCCGCGCGTGGTGGCGGTAGGCGGTTTCAGTGGCACGGGCAAGTCCACGCTGGCCCGGGCGCTGGCCCCCCTGCTAGGCACAGCCCCGGGCGCCCGCGTGCTGCGCACCGACGTCATCCGCAAGCAGCTGTTCGGGCTGGCGCCGGAGGAGCCGCTGACCAATGAGGCCTACAGCCCGGCCGTCAGCGCCGCCGTCTACGACCGCCTGCGCACCCAGGCCGCCGCTTGCCTGGCCGCCGGGCGCAGCGTCATCCTGGACGCGGTGTTCGCCGACCCCGCCGAACGCGCCCTGGCGGCGGACGTGGCGGCGCGGGCCCATGTCCGTTTCACCGGCCTGTGGTTGCAGGCGCCGGAGGCGGTGCTGGCGGAGCGGCTGCACCGGCGGAGCCAAGCGGCGGCCCGGGATGCATCGGACGCGGATATGCCCGTTTTGCTAAGCCAGATGCGCAAGGGCGCCGGCGAGGTGCGCTGGGCTATCCTGGACGCCGGTCCCACCCCGGCCACGGTGCTGCGCCAGGCGGAAGCCCTGCTGCTGCCCCCGGCGGGGGAGGCCGGCCGTCCCAGCGCGGGCCGTCCCACTGCGGGAACCCCAACGGGTCGCCCCAAGGCCGGCCGCATGATCGCGTCCCCTGGTCCCTTCCCTGGAATGAGGTAGCCTACGGTGGATCCCTACGCCTTGCTGGGCGTCGCCCGCGACGCCGATGAGAAAACCATCCGCAGCGCCTACCGCGCCCTGGCCAAGAAGCACCACCCGGACCTGAACCCGGGCAAGCCGGAGGCCGAGGCCAAGTTCAAGGAGATCGCCGCCGCCTACGCCCTGTTGTCGGACGCGGAGAAGCGCGCCCGCTTCGACCGGGGGGAGATCGATGCCACCGGGGCGGAGACGGCCCCACGCGGGTCCGCCGGCGGGGGCGGCTATTACCGCCAGTACGCCGGGGACGGGGGGCACGCCCGCTATTCCGCCGGTGCCGAAGACTTCGGCGGTTTCGACCACGACGACCTGGAAAGCCTGCTGCGCCGGGCCTTCAGCCAGGGCGGCGGCCCCGGGAATGCCCGCGCCGGTGGGTTTCCGCTGAAAGGCCAGGATGCGCACTATTCCCTGGCGGTGGATTTCCTGACCGCCGCCCGGGGCGCCACCCGCCGGCTGACCCTGCCCGACGGCCAGGTGCTGGACGTCACCATCCCCGCCGGCCTGAAGGACGGCCAGACGCTGCGCCTGGCGGGCAAGGGCGGGCCGGGCGTGAACGGCGGCCCCCACGGCGACGCCTTCGTGGAGGTGGCGGTCTCACCCCACCCGCTGTACCGCCGCGACGGCGACGACATCATCATAGAACTGCCGGTGACGCTGAAGGAGGCGGTGCTGGGCGCCAAGGTCAAGGTACCCACCATCCACGGCAGCGTCATGCTGGCCATCCCGCCCCGCTCCAGCAGCGGCACCCGCCTGCGCCTGAAGGGCCGGGGCATCCGCGCGGGCCACCAGGTGGTGGAGCTGAAGGTGGTGTTGCCGCCAGGGGAGGAGCCGGAGCTGGCAACCTTCCTGGAAGGCTGGAAGCCCCGGCATGACGCCCACCCGCGCGCCGGCCTGGCCGACCTGGACCGTGAGGGAGCTTGAGCCATGGGCACGCTGACCCTATTGACGCTGAAGGCCGTGTGCGCCCGTTTCCCCGAGGTGGGCGAGCAGGACATCCACTGGTGGGTGACGCAAGGCTGGGTGCGGCCCGACGGCCCCCCGACGCCGGAGCATGCCGCCGACTGGCGGTTCCACCCCGTGGATGTCGCCCGCGTGGGCCTGATCCGCGATTTGCGCCACGACATGGGCGTGGCAGACGACACCCTGCCCCTGGTGCTGTCGCTGATCGACCAGGTCTACAGCCTGCGCGCCGCCCTGCGCGGCGTGGCCGGCGTGCTGGACCGTCTGCCGCCCGAGGTGCGCCAAACGGTGCTGGCCGTCACGGAAGAGGTAGATCCGTCCGGTCCTTGACCCATCTCAAGGCTGCCGGCAGCCCGCCGGTATCTTCTGTCGGCGAACGAACGGCCACCGCCGTTTGCCCCGACAGGAAGGACCGTTTCGCATGTCTTTGCCCCGGACCATGAAGGCCGCCGTCGTCCACACCCTGGGTAAGCCCCTGGACATCCGCGAGGTCGCGGTGCCGGAAGTGGGCCCGGGCCAGATTCTGGTGCGCATCCAGGCCAGCGGCGTCTGCCACACCGACCTGCACGCCGCCGACGGTGACTGGCCGGTAAAGCCGCAGCCGCCCTTCATTCCCGGTCACGAGGGCGTGGGGTACGTCGCCGCCGTGGGCGCCGGTGTCACCAATGTAAAGGAAGGCGACCGCGTGGGCGTGCCCTGGCTCTACACCGCCTGCGGCCATTGCGAGCATTGCCTGACCGGGTGGGAGACGCTGTGCACCGCCCAGCAGAACACCGGCTATTCCGTCAACGGCGGCTATGCCGACTATGTGCTGGCCGACCCGAACTTCGTCGGCCACCTGCCGGACAACGTGGGCTTCGAGGAGATCGCCCCCATCCTGTGCGCCGGCGTCACCGTCTATAAGGGCCTGAAAGAGACGGAGGCGCGGCCCGGCCAGTGGGTCGCCATCTCCGGCATCGGCGGTCTGGGCCACGTGGCCGTGCAGTATGCCAAGGCCATGGGCCTGCACGTGGCCGCCATCGACGTCGCCGACGACAAGCTGGAACTGGCCCGGAAGCTGGGCGCCGACCTGACGGTGAACGCCCGCACGGAGGACCCGGCCAAGCGCCTGCACAGCGACATCGGCGGCGCCCATGGCGTGCTGGTCACCGCCGTCTCCCGCCCCGCCTTCACCCAGGCCGTGGGCATGAGCCGCCGCCACGGCACCGTGGCCCTGATCGGCCTGCCACCCGGCGAATTCGGCCTGCCCATCTTCGACGTCGTGCTGAACCGCATCACCGTGCGCGGCAGCATCGTCGGTACCCGCGCCGACCTGGCCGAGGCCCTGGCCTTCGCCGGCGAGGGCAAGGTGAAGGCGGAGGTGGAGGTCCAGCCTCTGGACGCCATCAACACCATCTTCGATCGCCTGCGCGCCGGCACGGTCAACGGCCGCGTGGTGGTAACGCTGTAGGCGTGAATGTCCGGCGGCGCTGGCGCCATCCGTCAGCGCCGCTGCGGGCACTCCGGCTTGCCGCAGGGGGTGGAGCCGCGCGCGACGTAGGCGCCACAGATGGCGCAGGCGTGCAAATCCTCGGCGGCGGGTTCCGGCGCCCGGGGGGCCCTGGCACCCGCCGCCCGCGCGGCGGGCGCCCCGCCGGCCATCTTGCGCCGTTGGGCCAAGGCGCCCCACTGATAGGCTTTCCACACCAGGACGACCAGCCCGACCAGGACCACCAGCTTCGCCAGCATCAACGGCTCCGCACGGCGGTGACAGGCTGGGAGAAAGGGGCGTGAGTCATGGATGGGTCGTCTTGGGACAATAGATCAGGCGGCGGAGATTAAGCCGCCGCAACCCGGGCGTCAAAGCGGCATGCGCCGCTAGGGGCGTCAAAGCGGCTGATCATCGCCGTCATAGCACGCCCAGCCGCGCCAGGCGGGACAGGGCGTCGGGCGGCATCACCACCTCGCCCGCCCAATGGGCGGCGAGCGCGCCCATCTCCTCCACCGAGGCCATGACGCCGCCGCCGGTGACGGCGGAGGCCAGGCGTTCCGGCAGGCGGATCTCGGGATCCAAAGTGGCACCGGTCACCAGGCTGTCAGCCAGCAGGGCCTGGTTCAGGCGGCGCACGCCGGGCAGGGCCGCCTGGATCTGGGCGTCGGCCAGGCAAGGTGCCAGCACATCGCCCGCCACCAGGATGGCCAGGGCCCGCAGCAGCCAGCCGGCGCTGTCGGGGCCCCAATCCGGCACCGTGCGGGCCAGATGCTCCACCAGGTCCGCCAGGGTGGCGGGCCCGCCGGCCAGCACCGCCAGCACCGGGTGGAACAGGCGCGAGACCTCCGGATCGGGCGGGCCCAAGGGCAGGGTGAAGTCCGGCAGGGCGGCGCCGGGCTCGCCCAGGGCCACCAGGCGCAGGGCGCCCAGGCGGGCCACGCGCTGGCGGGCGTCCAGGGCCAGCGGTCCGCGCACGAAGATGTCGCGGCGCAGCGGCTGGTTGGTGACGTAGTCCTTCACCGTTTCGGCCAGGGCACGGGTGGGGGCGGACGCCGCCATGTCCTGCTGCGCCCGGGTCATCATCAGGTCGGGGAAGTTCTCGACCCAGGCGGCGCTGCCGGCGTAGCTGAGCTTGGCCGCCTCCAGGTCGTCTGCCACCTGGGCATGGTAGGCCGGCTGCCAGCCGCTGTGCATGTATTCGTGCACCAGATAGGGCGCGGTGGCGCCGCGCAGGCGGTCCGCCCGGGCGCTGGCGGCGGCGTTGCCATTGAAATAGCCGGCCCCCTGGTTCAGCAGGTGCAGCAGCAGGTCGCGCGCCTGGTCGCCGGCGGCGGCCTTGGGGCCGGGCAGCGCCTGACCGTAGGCGTTCAGCAGGAACTGCACCGGCATGGCCGCCGCCCAGCCCGGCAGGCAGTTGTAGCTGAGATAGGCCGCGCCGCCGGGCTTCAGCCGCCGGGCGATGAGGCGGGCGATATGCCGCCGGCTCTCATCCCCCACCCAGGTGTAGACGCCGTGGAGGGCCACGTAGTCCAGAGGCGGCAGCAGGCCGGTCGCGTCGTTGGACCCATCGGCCACCAACTCGGCGAAGTCGGCCTCGATCAGGCGGATGTTGGCCAGGCCCGCGGCCTGGGCCAGGCGCTGGGCGCCGTGGATGTGGGTAGGGTTGAAGTCGACGGCGATGACCGTCATGTCCGGCCGGGCTGCGGCCAAGGCCAGGGCCGAGAGGCCGTGGCCGCAGCCCAGCTCCAGCCACACCGGGCCACGCTCCCCCGGTTGGGGCGGCGCCACACCCGCCAGCACCAGCGCGGTGTCCAGCCACAGGGGCGACAGCTCCCGGTACCAGCCCCGGGTATAGTCGATGTCGGAGGCGTAGCCCCGGGTCCAGTCGGTGGTCATGCGAAGGAAACTCTCAGCGCCTGAAACACGACTGATACGGCGCGGCCCTGGCGGCGGCAAGCCCGGCTTTAGGGGTGCGGACGCCGACCCAGCCCATGCCACAGCCCAGACCACAGCCCGCTGGCGAAGGCCGCCAGCTTGGGCAGGCGGTCGCGCTCCATCACCGCGATCTTGACGGCGGTGGAGGCGAGGATGCGCAGGGTCCAGCCGGTCAGCGCCGGCACGGCACGCCGGTGCAGCCGCCAGGTCCACAGCGCGTTGCGCGCCTGGAACCAGCGGCGGCGGGCGGCGTGATGGGTGATCGCCAGCGCCCGGCCGCCCGCCTGGACGTGGGTGACGGCGCCCAGCCGGTGGTCCACCAGGGCATCACGCACCGCCACCAGGCGGAAACCGGCACGGCGCAGGCGCAGGGCGTATTCCACATCCACCCAGTCGATGAAGAAATCGTCGCGCAGGGGGCCGCAGGCCCGCGCGGCCCGGGCGCTGACCAGACTGCCGGACGCGGGGGCCAACAGAAGGTCGGGCAGCAGCGGACCGTCGAGTCGACGCACCACGGTCCAGCGCCGGCCGTCGGGGCTGACCACCCAGGGCGAGTCGGGCCCGCCATCCGGTTCCACGTTACGTGCGGCCAGCAAGCCGGTGCCCGGCGGGGCGGCGACCAGCGCATCAGCGTAGGCGGCCCGCAGGCCGGGGCGCGGCACACTGTCCTGGTCCAGGAACAGCAGCCAGTCGGCCCCCTGCGCCAGGGCTTGATCCATCAGGCGGTTCTGCGCGGCCGCCAGACCGATATTGTCCGGATCCGTGAGCAGGACCGCGCCCGTCGCCGCCACCGCGTGGTCGACCCGCGCGTCGTCGCCGGCGTCCCGGCCCCGGTCCTGTTGGAACAGGAAGACGCGGTCGGCCGCGCCGGCGGCGGCGGCCAGGCAGGCGGCGAGGCCGTCATCGGGCCGGTAGGCCACGACCAGGGCCGCGATACGGCCGGGAAACGGGGCGGCGGGAGCAGGGGGCGGGGCGTCCATGGCCATCTTGGATAGCAGCCGGCCTTGGCCTTGGCGACACCCCTTCTAAGCTGCCAGCCACCGGAGGGAGGCACCCCGCATTGCCGCTTGACCCGGGGGCTGCCTGTCCCCCATGAATCGCCTGATAACGACATGGGCGGCCCCGATGGGATGGGGAACCGGCCGGTTGGGGGAGCGCCGATCAGTGCCGGGTTGAACCCGGGCGCGGGGTTGGCGCTTTGTTGTTTCTGGGGACCGGGGCGCCTGCGGGCGCCGACGGAACCGAAGCTGTTTTCCAAGAGGCGGGGCAACCGGCACGTGGATCAGAAGAACCCGGACCACCCCCCGGCAAGGGGATCGCAAGACGCGGTGGCCGCGCATGACCTGGAAGGGGCGCCCCTGGGCGCGCACCCCGGCAGCATGCACGTGCCCGGCACGGCCATAGACGCGGCCCCACCCCCGCCCACAAAACCCCTGCGCGGCCCCACGGGCATGGCGCTGGTCCGGGCGTTGAGCCGCATGGTGGCCCATGGCCAGTTCGCCGACGTGGCCAGCCGCCTGTGGCAGTCGCTGGCGCCCCGGTCGTTCTACCGCGCCTGGACCCTGCGCCGCGACGGCCCCCGCCGCACCGAGGCCGGCGAGATATCCGTGGCCCTGGCCCGCCTGCCCGCCCCACCCCGCGTCAGCCTGATCATGCTGGGGCCGGAGAACAGCGGCCTGAAGCCCGCCGCCTGGGCCATCGCGGTGCGCCGCACGGTCGACAGCCTGACCCGCCAGATCCACGACAATTGGGACCTGTGGCTGCCGGCCGACACCGCCACCGATTTCCGCGACCCGCGCGTGAGGCGCCGGGGCCCCGGCCTGCCCGTCCTGAGCCAGGTGGAGGGCGATACCGTCGCCCTGCTGTCGCCCGGCGACCTGCTGCCCCGCCATGCCCTGGCCTTGTGCGTGCTGGCCATGGCGCAGAACCCGGACACCCAGATCCTCTACACCGACGAGGAATGGACCGACCGCCTGGGCCACCCCCTGCGCCCGGTGCTGAAGCCCGCCTTCGATCCCGACCTGCTGTATGGGTCCAGCGGCGTCTATCCCGGCCAGCTGCTGTTGATGCGCACCGCCCTGGCGCGCCGGGCCATGGCGGTAGGCCAGCAGCCGGGCCAGCTGGATCGGTACCGCCTGCTGCTGGAGGCCACGCACCTGGCGGGGCGGGAGCACGTGCGCCACATGCCGCGCGTGCTGATGCGCCGCCGCCGGCCCCTGCCCGTGGGCGGGCTGCCGGCCCTGCAGTCCTTCCTGGCGACCTACCATCCGGGCGCGGTGGCCGAACCGGTGACGGAGAGGGACCCCAAGGGCGAGGGCCACACCGCCCGGCGCGTCATCTGGCCCCTGCCGGATCGCCAGCCCGTGGTCAGCCTGCTGATGCCCACCCGTGACCGGGTGGACCTGCTGCGTCCCTGTGTCGAGGCTATTCTGGGCGAGACGCGCTATCCCGCCTTCGAACTGCTGGTCATGGACCACGAGAGCCGCGACCCGGAGGCCCTGGCCTATCTGGAGTCGCTGCGCGACCGCCCGGGCGCCCGGGTCATCCCCCATCGCGGCCCCTTCAACTTCGCCGACATGATGAACCGCGCCGCCGTCACCGCCGCCGGTGAGGTGCTGGTGTTCCTGAACGACGACATGGAACCGCAGCACCCCGAATGGCTGCGCGAGCTGGTGTCGCAGGCCCTGCGCCCCGATATCGGCGCCGTGGGGCCCAAGGTGCTGTCGACCAACGGCACCATCATGCACGGCGGCATCGTCCTGGGCCTGGGCAACGGCCCGGGTGCGGCCCGCCTGGCCGGATCGCGCTTCGCCGGCCGGCCGGGCGATACCGTGGGCGACCTGGGCATCGGCCTGTGCGCCCACCGCGTCAGCGCCGTGGCCAGCGCCTGCATGGCCATCCGCCGCAGCTGCTTCGAGGCGGTGGGCGGCTTCGACGCCGACACCTTCCCCATCGCCTTCAACGACGTGGACATCTGCCTGCGCCTGGAACAGGCAGGCTACGCCACGCTGTGGACGCCCCACGCCGTCCTGACGGCGCTGGAACCCTATGCGTCCGACCGGCGGGAACGGGTGGAGCAGGAGCGCCTGGCCTTCCTGGAACGCTGGGGCGCCGCCATCGGCCACGACCGGTCCTGGAACCCCGGTCTGTCGCTGGACGGTCCGGAGGACTGGCTGGCCCTGCCCGGCCTGGTGCATGGGCCGGTGGTAAGGTAGTTGATTTAGAGCCGAGTGCGTTTAACCAGAAACGCACTCGGCTCTAACTGGACGCCGCCTTGGGCTCGGGCGGCGCATCCTGGTCCTGGCCGGATACCGGCCGGTCGTAGGTCTCGCGTTCATAAGGATCTACCAGCGCGGCATCGCCCAAACCGGCAAGACGGGCAAGCGGCTCCAGCGGCGGGGTGTCGGCCACCATCGCCGCTGCGGCCTCATCTCCCGAAGGGTCCCCGGACGGGACGATGGCCCAGCCCATGCGGGCCGCCCGTTCCACCTCGTTATAGGCCAGCACGGTGCGGTTGCGGCCGCCCTTCTTGGCCTGGTAGAGGGCGCCGTCCGCCCGCGCCAGCAAATCCTCCAGCGTCTCGTCAGGGCTGCGCCACTGGGCCACGCCCAGGCTGGCCGTCACCTGGGCCACCTGCCCGTCGTAGGCGACCTCCATCTCCGCCAGGCTGGTGCGGATGCGTTCCGCCACCACCCGCGCGCCGGCAATGTCCGTCTCGGGCAGCAGCATCATGACCTCTTCCCCGCCAAAGCGGGCCAGCAGGTCCACGGTGCGGCAGGCCTTGGCCGCCACCGCCACCGCCGCCCGCAGCACCTCGTCCCCCATGAGGTGGCCGAAGGTGTCGTTGATGCGCTTGAAGTGGTCGAGGTCGAACAGGATGACGGAGAAGGCGCGGCCGTAGCGGCGGGAGCGATCGCATTCCAGGCGCGCCAGTTCGAAGAAGCGGCGCCGGTTCAGGACGCCGGTCAGCGGATCGGTGCTGGCCAGTTGTTCCAGCTTGGTGTTGGCGGCGCGCAGGTCGCGGGTGCGGGCGGCGACGATGCGGCCCAGCGCCCGTTCGCGTCGCATCTGCGCCTCCGTCCGGATCGCCAGCACGCAGGCCATCAACGCCACCAGGCCGAAAACCATCAGCAGCCGGAACCAAGCTTGTTCGTACCAATGGGGCAAGACCCTGATGTGAAACGCCAGCTCAGCCATGGGCGGGATGGACAGCACCTCCGCTGTGTTCTGGCCGGGCTGCGCCACTGGTTCGGCATCAGGATCGAACCCGGCCGTCGCCTCCTGCCTGTTGGACAGGGCCAAGCCCGGCAGGTCGGTCCAGGCGCGCACCCGGAAAGTGTAATCGCCCTGCGGCAGGTTGGTGTAGACGGCCTGGGGCTGGGCGCCGTTCACCTCCACCCAATCCTCGTCGAACCCATCCAGGCAATAGGCGTAGCGGGTGTCGTGCGGGGCGCGGAAGTCCAGCAGCGACAGGGCCAGGCGGATGGTCTTCACACCGGCGCCCAGGGTCAGGGTGCCGCCCGGTGGGGGCAGGCGGCCCGGCGGCTGCGCCTTGTGGTTCACGTCCAAAGCGGTGACGGCCAGCACGCCAACGGGCACGGATGGACGGAGCATGCCGGGCCGCATGACCGTCAGGCCGCCCATGCCGCCGAACAGCACCTCACCCCCGGCACCTCGGGTCGCCGCTTTGATGTTGAAGGCGCGGACGATGACACCGTCACGGGCGCCCAGAACGCGGGGCGGGAAGCCGGGGCCGTTGAACTTCACCAGGCTGGCCGCGGCGGCGGCCCAGACGCCGCCGTCGCCATCCACCGCCAGCGCGGATACGGCATTGTTGGCCAGGCCCTGCGTCTCATCCACCACCAGCGGGGCGATTCCCCGGCGCCCGGCCAGCGCGTCCCGCATCTGCGCCGGCGTCAGCACGGCCACGCCGCCGCCATAGGTGCCGGCCCACAGATTGCCGGCGCCATCCACGACGACATCGTTGACCACGTTGTGCGGCAGGCCGCCGATCGCGCCCGCCTGCGGCGCACGCCGCAGCGTGTGGAAGCGCGGGCGCGGCAGATCCGCCAGGTCGGCCACCGCCAGACCACCGGAGGTGGCCAGCCATACCGTGCCCTGGGGGGCATCCGCGCTGGGGGGCATCACCAGGATCTTGTTCACCTGGTCGGCGGGCAGGCTTTCCGCATCGGCCGGATCATGGACCAGATGGGTCAGGGTGCCGTCGGGCTGGCGGATGTACAGCCCGTCATAGCCGCCCAGCAACACGGTGGTTCCAGCGGGCGTGACTGCCGTCGCCAGGGACAGGACGACCACGCCGTCCAGCGCCGGTATCCAGGACGAGGTGCCGGCCAAGGTGACGGGATCGATGCGGGTGACACCGCGCCCGCCCGCCAGCACCGCCCCGTCTGGCAGAACCGCCAGGCTGTAGATGTCCCGGCCCTGGTCCACCCCCGGCAGGACGACGTGGCGCAGGGTGCCGTCGGCGGGGTCGACCACGTCGACCAGCCCACGCCCGAGGCCCAGCCACACCCGCCCCCGCGCATCCGTGGTCAGGGCATGGACGTCGGCGTCCGCCAGACCGACGCCGCCCGGCGGGGCGGCCTGCACGGTGGAAACCAGACGCTGCCCCGCCTCCACCCGGTCGGCGCCCCGTTGTGTGCCTACCCAGACATTGCCGCTGCGGTCGCGCAGGAAGGCGCGCACCACGTCGCCAGCCAACGAGGTCGACACCATCTCGGAATGCGCCAGGATGCCCACCCGGTCGTCGGCATCCAGCGTCAGGATACCGACGCCATCGGTGGCCAGCCACAGGGGGCCGCCTGGCCCTTCCGGCTCGATGAAGGCACGCACGGTGTGGCGCGCTGCCAGGCTATCCGCACCGCTGAGACCCTTGATCGTCAGGGGACGGCCCGTGGTGGTATCCAGGGCGAACGCCCCATTCTCGCCCGTACCCACCCAGACGCGACCCTGGCCGTCCTCATACAGGGCCCAGACGTCGTCGGCCAGCGCCCGCGCCAGGATAGGGTCGTCCACCGGGGCGGCCACGCGGGTGAACGCCGTCTCACCCGCGCCGCGCCGGAACAACCCGGGATGGCCGCCCAGCCACAAGGTGCCCCGGCTGTCCTCCAGCACGGCGAACAGACGGGGGCTGACGCCGCCGGCACCCGCGTCAGCCACGGGCGATGCCGCGGCGGTACGTGGGTCGTAATGGTCCAGCCCCTGGTCCGACAGCACCCAGGCGCCGCCGTCGCGGGCCGGCCCCAGGGCCATGATGCGGGCGGCGGTGGCGCGGTGGGCGATGGGCACGGCCCGGAAACCGTTCGCGTCCATATCGAAGCGCACCAGGCCGCCGGCGTTCGTGCCGATCAGCAGGCCGCCGTCGTCGATGTACAGCAGGCTGCGCACATAGGCATCGGGCAGGACATAAGAGGGCGGCGGCGCACCGGCCGCCTGCTTGCCAGGCGGCGAGCCTTCGCCGGCACTGGTGTCGGGCGCGCCCCGGTATATCTGGGTACGATAGCCGTCGAACCGCACCAGGCCGCCGAAGGTACCGAACCAGACCACGCCATGGCGGGTCTGCGCCAGGCTGGTCACCACGTCGCTGGGCAGGCGCAGGGCCGGGGGGAAATGGTCGAACTCGGGGCCGGAGAGGCGGGCCCAGGGATCAGGGGCGCCGGCGGAACCGGGGGATTGGGTGGCAAAGGCCGACGCGGCGGCGCAGGCAAGCAGCAGCGCCAGGCCCAACCGCCCGGCCCCCAACCGCCACGCCAGGGCGCCTCCCGCCCGCAAAAAGCGCCGCCCAATCATGACCGGGTCCGCATTCCCTTCACAAGAAATCGCCGCGGCGGGCGACCCGCAGCCATGGTTAACGCCAAATGATTACCAAATCCTCGACAACCAGGCGTTCGCCCCTGCATTCCTGTCGATTTTTTGCCTGGAGCGCGGCGCGAAGGCCAGGACCGGCGCGTGGCGGGGCTGGCGCAAAAGGTTAGGCGTCCGCCAACGGTGGAATCTGGAAAAACGCTTCCAGCGCCTGCCGTCCCACACCCGCCCGCAGCGCCACCACCGCCTGGTCCAGGCGCGCGTCGATATCGGGCAGGGCTTTCTCGGGCACGATGGGCACGAACATCGCCGGCCCCGCGCCGCCATCCAGCCGGCCGCCATCCAGTCGATAGACGCGCCCGGCCCGGTGGACGGGAAGCAGGCGATCGGGTGTCAGCACGAAATGGACACCGGCCACCAGGGCCACCTGATCCAGGAAATAGCCCAGGACCGGGCCCCCGTTCCGGCAGCGGTCCCAGTGATACAGCAGCAGGTCGGCCACGCCCCGGGCGAAGGCCCGGGCCATGTCCCCCGGCCCGACCACCACCAGGCCGCCACCGACCGCGTCATAGGGGGCCGCCAGGTTGGCGGGGCCCCAGGTGGCCGCGACCGGTCGACCGGCGGGCAGGGCGGTGACGAAGCGGGCGGGGTCGGACAGGAAAGCGGCATCGATGTCGGCGACCACCAGCGGCGCGCCATAACGGTCCTGGATTTGAGGCAGGCGCAGGAAGCGCGCGGCGGTCAGGTAGGTAAGGCGCGTCTCATGGTGCAGTTCCGGATCCAGCGCCTCCGTCGACCATCCCAGGCGCAGGCCGGGGGCCGCTGTCGCCAGGAAGGCGACATCATCCGTCGCCGGGTCACAGATATGGACATGCAGGCGGGCGCTGGCGGCAACGGCGGCGATGGAGGCCGCCAGGAAGGGCAGGAAGCGGCGGACATAGCGGCTGTCGGCCGCCACCAGCACCACGGGCTCGTCCGCGGCGCCCGGCGCCGTCCGCCCCCAGTCCAGCGTGGCGTCGAAGCCCGCGCGCAACGGCTCGGCGGCGGCGGTCCAACGCTGGAAGTCATCGCCCAGGGGAATCTGGGCCGCGAAGGGCAGGGCCTGTTCCAAGCCGGCGAAACAATCCTTCGCCCGCCGCTCGTGCCCCAGACGCAGGGCGACGCAGCCGTCCAGGAAGATGAACCAGGGGTCCAGCAAGGGGTCACGCCCCATGGCGGCCGCTGTCACAGCCTCGACCAGCCGGGGCAGCCGCGCCGCGCCATCGGGTTTGCCCAGCAGATGGTTGCCGGTCTCCAGCGCCAGGTAGTAGGCGCTTTTCCAGAAATAGTCCCGCGCCCGCCATTCCGTCGCGACCCAGGCGACCAGGCGGCCCAGGGCATCCCATGCCTGATCCGTCACGGGTGCGATGTCGGCCAGCAGGCGGGCCAGGCGGTGGCAATCTTCCATCCCCGCCGCCCCGGTGCCCGGAACCAGGGCCTGGATCTCGGGCAGCAAGGCGGCCGCCGCCGCGATGTCACCCCGGGTGACCAGCAAGGTGGCGCGGTTGCTGGCCGCCGCCGCACGCAGGTCCGGCGCCAGGTCGCCCGTGGCCATGAGGGCTGCGTAAGCGGATACCGCTTCACCATCCCGCTCGGCCTGATGCAGCAGGCGGGCACGGGCGAACAGCAGGTCGGGGCGGTCCGGCACCAGCGCCAGGGCGCCATCGAGCGCGTCCAGCGCCTGGTCCGGCCGTTCCTGCCGCTCACGTAGCTGCCACAGCGCCTCACGCGCCATCAGATTGTTGGGATCGCGGCCCAGCACCGCCTCGAAACTATCGGCGGCGGCCTCCAGCCGGCCCAGACCGGCCAGCACCTGGCCCAGGCCGAAGCGGGCGGGCAGCAAATCCGGCGCCAGCGCCAGCGCCGCCTCATAGGCCGCGGCGGCGTCCTGCGCCCGGTCCCGCTTGTGCAGCAGCGCGCCCTGCGCCTGCAGGCCCTGCGCCGCCAACAGGGGATCGCGCGCCGACAGCCCGGGGACGGCCAGCCCGGCCTGGTAGGCCGCCAGCGCCGCGTCCTCCTGCCCCTGCGCCTCCCGCACGCGGCCCAGCGTGATGTGGGCCCCAGCCGCGGTCGTCCCCGTCGCCAGGGACAGGGCGCGCGCCAAGGCGGCCGCCGCCGCGTCCTGGCGCCCAAGGGCGTGGAGGCAGCGCCCCTGGTCCAGCGCCAGGGCCGCGTCCGCCGGCGCCAGCCGGGTGGCGCGTTCGAACAGGCCGGCCGCCTCATCCTTGCCGCCTGGCTCGCCCCCGCCGGCCAACAGCCGCGCCAGCGCGGCCAAGGCCTCCGCCTGGTCCGGCTGCTGGGCCAGGACGGCGCGGAACTGCGGGATGGCGGCCTCCGCCCGGCCGGACGCCATCAGCGCCTTGGCCAGCGTCAGGCGATAAGCCACGGCCTCCGGTCGCAGCGCCAGCGCCCGCTCCAGCCCGGCCGCCGCCGCGTCGAAGTGGCCGGCCTGCGCGTCCAGCACGCCCAACAGGTAAAGGGCGTCGGGGGTATCGGGCGCCACGGCCAGGATCCGGCCATAAAGGATGCGCGCCTCGGCCAGGCGCCCCGCCTGATGATGATCCAAGGCGGTCTGCAGCGCCTCAGCGATGGTCGCCACGGCGACACCCCTTTCCCCAAAATGCCCCAAAGAGCCCCATTCCCACGCCGCTGGCGCGAGGACAAGCTTATGGTAAACTAACGATTGTCGACGCAGTCTCGACCAAAGAGGCCAGGCCGCACAAGCATGTCCAGGGAAACGGCATCAACGCCGGCCCCTATCCCCGACGTCCGGCGCCGTTCCCAGGAGGGTCGGCGGGGGCGTGACCCTGACCAATCCCGCCGCTATCGCGCCACCCGCCAGAAGATCGCCCAGCTGAACGAGGCCGTGCGCGCCCTGGGCGCCGATTGCGCCCGCACCCTGGCGGCGGAACCGCATGTGGATGAGGCGTATGCCACCCTGCGCCGCCTGTCGCCCTTGTTCAGCGAGGTCCTGTCGTTCGTCGCCGTCATCGGCACCCAGGTGGACACGTTGGAAGAACCGCGCCGCACCGAGGCGATGGAGCAACTGGCCCTGCTGGAACGCCATTTGGCCCGGCTGGAGCTGGAGACCAGCGCCACGCTGATGGACCAGCTGGCGGCCTCGACCGCGCCCCGCGCCCTCGGCACGCGCCATGTCCTGGAGCGCTGGCTGGCGCGCATGGAAGGGTTGGAGGAAAAGCTGGACCAGGACGGCCAGGCACAGCTGGAGCATATGCGCGCCCTGGCGCGGGCGGTGGCCGATGGCTGCCCCGACCTGCCCGACTTCTCCACGGCACATGTACCGGCCGGCGAGGGCGGGCGGGTGGATGCCGTCCCCTTGCTCGCCCGTGCGCCCGTGGTCTCCCGACCGGACACCGGCACCGTGCAGCTGGCTTTCCGCACGGGTGAGAAGGGGGTGCATATCGACCCAGGCCAGTCGCACAACCTGGCGGCGGAGGTGCGGCGGCTGAAGCTGCAGGTGGCAATCGCCGCCGTGCTGGACATTACGCCGGCCAACGTGGCCCTGGTGCTGACCGGCCATGACCCTTTCCGCGCCGTCCAGGCCACGGCCCTGGCCGACGTGCTGCGCCGGCACATCGGCGCCGACCGGCTGGTGGTCAGCGGGCCTTGAGCCTCACACTTCCTGGCGGCGGGCGTGGGCCAGCAGCCAGCAGCCCAGCAACGCCAGGGCAACGGCGGCGCCGGTGGCCGACACGGCCAGCCAGCCGCCGAGGTCCCATGCCAGGCTGGCCACGGCCGAGCCGCAGGCGCCACCCACGAAATAGGTCGTGAGGTAGACCGTGGTGACCCGGCCCCGGGCGCCATGATTGCCCGCGTAGATGACGCTCTGGTTGGTGATCTGCAGGCCCTGCACGCCAATGTCCAGCAGCAGGATGCCGGCGGTCAGCGCGATCAACGACCAGTGGGTCAAGGCCATCAAACCCCAGGCGGCCAAGCAGGCGGCGGCGAACAGGCCGGTGGCCGCGTGGGCATGGCCCTTGTCGGCCAGGCGGCCCGCCCGGCTGGCGGCCAGCGCGCCGGCCAAGCCCGCCAGACCGAACAGGCCGATGGTGGCCTGGTCGAAATGATAGGGCGCGTCGCTGAGCACGAAGGTCAGGCCCGTCCACAGCACGCTGAAACCGGCGAAGCCCAGGGCCCCCATCAGCGAGCGCCAGCGCAGTACCGCGTCCGTGCGGGCCAGGTGCAGGACGGAGGCCATCAGCCGGCCGTAGGGAATGCTGGGACGGGCGGGGTCGGCCGGCAGCGCGCGCGCCAACAAGGCGCCCAGCACCGTCATCACGACGGCGGCGGCGATATAGACGGCGCGCCAGCCGGCATAATGGGCGATGGCGCCGGCGATGGTGCGGGCCAGCAGGATGCCCAGGATGAGGCCGCTCATGACCGTGCCCACGGTGCGGCCCCGGCTGTGGTCCGGCGCCAGGGACGCGGCGAAGGGCACCGCCACTTGGGCGGCGCAGGACAGCACGCCCACGCCCAGCGAGGCGGCGGCGAAGGTTAGGAAGCCGGGGCTGGCCGCAGCGGCGAGCAGCAGGACGATGCACAGGGCCAGCAGGGTCAGGATCAGGCGCTTGCGGTTGTGGGTGTCGCCCAACGGCACCACCAGCAGCAAGCCCAGGGCATAGCCCACCTGGGTCACCGTCACCAGCATGCCCGCCGACCCCATACCCACCTGGAAACTGGCGGCGATGTCGGCCAGCAGCGGCTGGACGTAATAGATGTTGGCGACCACGGCGCCGCAGGTGATGGCGAACAGCACGGTCAGCCCGGCGGACAGGCCGCGCGACGCGGTTTGGCCGGGGGTGGTTTCGGATGACACGGTCATGGGACGGCGGACCTGTGCTGGGGACAAGGGCGGCCGTCTTCAGTACCGGGGTTCCGTCAAATAGGAAACGGTTAGTTGCGAAAACCAGCCGCGCCCCGGGTGGGGGCTTGACGGCTGCCTTTTCAGTCCACGTCCATCACCCGCAGCAGGGGCCAGCGTTCCAGCCAGCGCTTCCCACGCACCCGCTGATGCAAAATTTCGCGCTTGGCGCCCCGGAAGGCGGGCGTGGGGCGGATGAGGCGGCTGAACAGGTCATCCAGGCCAAAGGGCGCCAGGATCTCCAGCGCATCTTCCGGGGTCAGGCGCACTGCCACGGCCGTGGCCGTTTCCGGCCAGTGGCGCAGGGCGTCGGCGCAACCGGCATAGGGTGCGTCACCGTTGCGGCAGTGCATGCGGGCCTGGTTTTTCACCGACCAGGGGACATCGGGCGCCAGGACCAGCAAGCGGTCGGTCAGGTCGCGATCCACCGCGATGGACGAGCGCGCGGCGTCGAACCATACCACGTCCACGTCGCTGTCGGGCGCCTCACCCGCCGTTTCGGGGATCGCCTGTTGGCGGTGCAGGTGATCCCACACGGCGTTGCGCACGAAGCCTGCGCCAATCCAGCAATCCGGCAGCTCCAGGGCACGGACATGGGCCAGCAGCCGCATGCGCCAGGCATCGTCCCGGATCACGGCTTGCAGGCGATCGCCATAAGTGAGCTGGTGCATGGGGTCGCCCTGTCCTGCGCGCGTAAAAAAAGAATGGGCCCCGCCGGTTAGCCGGCGAGGCCCCTGAAAGATATATGTCTTTCTTCATAGAGAGTGAGACTGCAAAAGGTCACACCCCCAAAATGTCGCACTTATGCAAACTACGCAGCCTTAGAACTTCTTGCGCACCGATACGAACACGGCGGCGGGGGCGCCGGCCTGCAGCGTCTGGAAGGAGCCCGTCGGGTCGCTGACGGTGTAACCGTTGGTGCCGATGGACGAGACGTAGTGGCGGTCGAACAGGTTGGTAACGTTGCCCTGGATTTCCAGGTCACGCTGCCAGCCGCCACCCTGGAAGCGGTAGCCGAAGCTGAGGTCCACGGTCATGTAGCCGGGGACCTTGCCGTCGTTGATGTAGGTGTAGTAGCGCTCGCTCATGTAGTTGCCGGAGACGGCGCCGAACAGCATGCCGTTGTCGAACGACAGCTCGGCCTTCACCATGTTCTGCGGGCTGTCCACGGTGATCTTGCCCTTGGTGGCGGCGTACAGGGTGCCGTCGCCGTTGCGGGTGTCGTCGTCGTAGGTGGACTTGTTGTACGAGTAGGAACCGTACAGCGACCAGTTCTTCACGAACTTCCAGGTGCCGGCCAGCTCGATGCCCTTGGAGGTGACGCCACCCACGTTGGACAGGGCCGACGGGTTGCCCTGGATGCCCGAGCCCACGGTGGTGGCCAGCAGGCGGTCGTGGAAGCTGACGTAGTAGGCGGCGGCCACGGCCTCGAACGTGTCGACGTGAGCGCGGGTGCCCACTTCGAAGGCGTCGGAGGTTTCGGGCTTCAGCTTGTCCTTGATGGCGTTGAAGCCGGACTGGGTGGTGGAGAACGGACCGTCGGTGTGCGAGCTGACGAAGGCGCGGGCGTTCTTGGCGTAGTCGCCGAACAGCTCGGCCTCATCGGTCAGCTGGTAGTTGAAGCCGATCTGCGGCAGGAAGCCCTTGGACGTATCGATGGAGCCGTTGATGATGTCGCTGGCCGAGGTGTAGCGCTGCGTCTGGCTCTCGTTCTCCACCTTGATCGACTTGAAGCCGTAGTTGATCTTCAGCTTGTCCAGGGCCTGCCAGGTGTCCTGCAGGTGGAACACGTAGGTCTTGGTGTTGAAGGCGTACTGCCACTGGGTGGCGAAGGGGTTTTCCTGGAACTCATCCGCCGTGCGGCCGGGGCTGTCCAATCCCAGGCCGTAGAAGCGGCGGGCCTGGTCGAAGTCGTTGTTTTCGAACCACAGGCCGCCTTCGATGGTGTGGTCGGCCAGGGTGTAGGTCAGGCTGTCCACCGTACCGATGCGCGACACCGTGTATTCGGTGGTGCGCATGGAAATGGGCGAGCCGCCAAAGGCGGCGGGGGTCGCCAGGTAGGGCGTGTCCCAGGTGCCCATGCCCTTGTCGTGGTGGCCATAGACCATGGCCTTCAGCGACAGGCGGTCGTTGATGGGGTATTCCAGCTGGGTCGAGCCGATGATGTCTTCACGGTTGCCGGCGCCGTCGAAATAGACGTCGTCGGGCGTGGAGTAGGGCGCCGGAATGGGCTTGCCGGCCTGGTAGGCGGTCGCGATGGCCTTGGCCAGCGTGTAGTTGTCCGAAATGTTGTCCAGCTTGTAGCCGAACTTGCCGATCAGGGCCAAGGACAGGTCCTGGTAGTCGTTCTCATGCCGGTCGGAGTAGTTGACCATGGTGGTCAGCGTGCCCTCGCCCACCGGCTGCACGAACTTGCCGTTGGCCTGCTGCTGCCACTGCTCGCCGTGGCCCTTCCACTTGTTGCCATGCTGGTAGTCGTAGCTAAGGTAGCCGCGGCCGCCGCCATCGATCTCACCCGATTCGATGCGGCCGAAGGCGCGCACCGTGGCGTTGCTGCCGTAGCTGACGGCGGCCAGGCCACCGGCGGTGGTCTCCGGATCGGCCGACTTGAACTTCAGCGTGCCGCCCAGGTTGGAGGTGGATGCGGTGTCCAGGGCGCCGGTGCCCTGGGCCATCTGGGTGACGCCCAGGTTCTCGGACGAAATGGCGCGGCTGATGTGCAGGCCGTTATCGTTGGCGTAGCTCATGTCACCCAGCGGGATGTCATCGAGCGTGAAGCCCAGCTGGTTCTGATTGAAGCCGCGCACCGAGATGCGCACCGCCCATTCGTAGGCGCCGTAGGGATCGGCGGCCTGGTAGTTCACGCCCGGCAGCTTGGAGATCACCTTGATGGGGCTGGCGCCCGGAACAGCGATCTGCATGTCCATGGGCGTGATGGCCTGCACCTGGCGGGTTTCGCCGCGGCCGAACACGACGATTTCCTGCAGCGCGTCGGCATCCGCGGCGGCGTCCGGCGCCGCCTGCGCGAACGTGGCGCTGGAAATACCGAGGATGAGCAGAGACACACCTGCCAACAACCGATTCTTCAGCATCGAATTTCCCCCTTCGATTTATTTAAAATCTTCCCCATCCGGCAATACACAGAAGTGATACGGTCACTCTTATGTCCGGCTTGAAGGCGCATGCTGCATAGCAACACGATATGAATATTTTAAGACAGTGTGATTACCGATCCATTTACTAGTAACGGTGTGACATTTTGGTATACAGCCCTCCGTCACAGGGATAGCGGGCCTTCCACCCCTGAGGTGGTCGTCGCCGCCACCGCCCAAGCCCCGCGCGCGCCCAGCGCCGGCGGGGCGGCGGTCTCCAGCAGTAACAGCGACAGGGCCCGGCGGCGGCCCACCAAGGTCATGGACGATCATCCGGCGAGGGGTAGGAAGACCGTCCGTTACGCCATCCGCTTGAAAAGACGGCGACACATTGGTTAACGATTCATGACCGTCTGGGCACCGGTGTCCGATGCTGGCGTCACCAGCCCGGCTGGGGCACCTTAGGCGCCGGGGGCCGACGCCCCAGGGGAGAGGTCATGCGTATCGTTCTGTTCAAGGGCCAGTCGCAGTACGGCTCGCTTCGGCTGCATATCGACCAGCTGGCGGCAGCCCTCGCGGCCATGGGGCACGAGGCCATCGTGATCGACCTGTTGCTCCCGGACGGAATGGCGCGGCTGAACGCCGCACTCAGCCAGCCGGTGCAGTTTTTCTACTCCCTGAACGGCATGGGGGTGGACATGCGCGTCGGCGACCAGACGCTGTACGATGCGGTCGACAGCCTGTTCATCACCCTGCATGTCGACCACCCGGTGCATCTGTGGCCCCGGCTGGAGATCAAGATGGACCGGCGGCTCATCGTCAGCTTCCTCGATGAAAGCCACGTCAAGCTGGTGCGTGACAGCTTCCCCCCCGAACATTTCGCCGCGCTGTCGATGATGCCGCCGGGCGCCAACACCAGCATTCCGCCGGCCATGCCGGATGAGGAAACGCTGTTCCAGGACTGGGCGGTGCTACGCGACATCCCCCTGCTGTTCACCGGCACCTATCGGGGCACGCCCCAGCGGGATTGGCACAGCGCCGAGCGCAACTTCGTCACCACTCTGTTCGATGACGCCGCCGACCTGGCGCTGAGCCAGGACACGCTGTCGCTGGAGGAGGCCATCGATCAGGTGGTGGCCGCCCGCGATACCAGCCTGACGCCTGCCGGCCGCACCCAGCTGATCCGCAAATCACGCGACGTCTATCGCTATGTGGAAGCCTATCGCCGGCACCAGTTGCTGGTGACGCTGAACGCCGCCGGGGTGCCGCTGGTGGTTTACGGCAAAGGATGGGAGGACCGGCCCTTCCCCGCCTTCGATTGGCGGGGCGAAGGCAGCTTTGAGGAGACGCTGCGCCTGCTGCGCCGCACCCGCCTGGTGCTGAACAGCAACAACAACTTCGTCGCGGGCGGGCATGAACGGGTGTTCGCGGCGCAAGTCAACGGCGCAGCCGTGGTGTCGGACACCAGCCGCTACTACGACCGCCACTACACCGACGGGCGTGATATGCTGTTCTATCGCTGGACCGCCCTGGAAACCCTGCCCGCCCAAATCGAGGCGGCATTGGCCGATCCGCACGGCTTGGCGGCCGTGGCCCGGGCGGGCTTCCGCCAGGCCGCCACGCACCACACCTGGGACGTCCGCGCCCGCCACATCCTGGATTTGTTCGCGGCCGTCAACATCCTGACCCGCTGACTCCCGATCCATCACCTTCGATCCACTGACCGAAAGCGGGGTCGGTAACCCGCTGCGTCATAGTGGCGCAGCGAGCCCACCCGCGTGCCATGAAAATCATTATCAGTATAAAGCTGGTGTTGCTCTCCGCGCTCATGTCAAACGATGATCGGCGTTAAGGCCAGATCAACAAGAACCACGTGCTTCCGCCGAATTCCGCCGCTCGCGGCGTCAAAATTAACAGAATGTTTAATTTATAACGAAGTCGTTAATCGACCCAAAACCAAGATAATTTCTTTTCCGGTAATAATACCGAAATAAACAGTCAACCAAAATTTAACGTGCACCCCCAAGGCGCGAAACCTAGTGAAGCGCCACGTTTTTCATGGGGAGCCGAAAAATGTTCAACAAAACAAGAAGCAGCCGCCGTTTCCTCCGCGCCGCCTTGTTGGCCGGCAGCGCCGTGGGCTTGGCCTGGGCCGGCGGGGCCTGGGCCGCACCCGCCGATGCCGCCGTGGACGCCGGCGCCAGCGGGAACACGGGCAGCGGGGACACGGGCAGCGGGGACACGGGCAGCGGGGACACGAGCGGAAGCGCCAGCCGCTCCACCGCCGGCACCGGCTCGGAAGGTGTGGACGTGGACACCATCCTGATCGAGGCAGAGCGCAACCGGGCCGCCGCCGAGGCGCCCGTGAAGGCATCGCTGGACCAGACCCAGCCGAAATCCTTCATCAGCCGCCGTTACATCGAGCAGGCGACGCCCGAGACCGGCGACTTCACCACCACCGTCCTGATCGCCCCCAGCATCGGCGGCATCGCCTCCAACGGCGGTGGCGTGGGGGAGACCAACAAGGTCACCCTGCGTGGCTTCGCCGACGGGCAGTTCAACATCACCTACGACGGCATGGCCTTCGGCGACACCAACGATCCGACGCACCACCCCGCCTCATACTTCCCGGCGTCCACCATCGGATCGGCCGTCGTGGACCGCGGCCCGGGTGCGGCGGGCGACCTGGGCCAGGCCAACTTCGGCGGCGCCATCCACTATTTCTCGCCCACCGTGGACGACAAGTTCGGCCTGTCGCAGAAGATCACCTTCGGCTCGTTCAACACCCAGAACTTCGTTTCCACCATCCAGACCGGCAAGCTGGACGAACTGGGCGGCACCAAGATCCTGCTGAACTTCGATGAGCGGCAGTCGGACGGCGAGCTGAGCTTCTCCAGCGGCGAGGCGCAGAACCAGCTGATCAAGATCCAGGTGCCCATCAGCGAGAAGTGGCAGGCGACGCTGTTCGCCACCCACAACCGCACCCACTTCTACCAGTCCGACGCCGGTCCGGGCGAAACCTGGGCCCAGGTCGTGGCCTACGGCAAGGACTTCGCCCTGAACGACAACCCCAAGGACGAGCATTACTACAAGTACAACCAGCAGCGTAAATCCAGCGACTTCGACTACATCAACGTCAAGGGCGACCTGGGCGACGGCTTCAGTGTCGACAATGACGCCTACACCAATTTCTATTCCAACCAGACGGAATCGGTGAACGACGTCACTGGCCTGGTGGGGGCGGCCAACACCTCCAGCACCGGCAACAAGAACCTGCCCAAGACCGACATCGGCGGCTACAGCAAGGGCAACCGCTATCGCGTCTTCGGCGATATTCTGCGCGGCAACAAGGACTGGACCTTCGGCACGCTGAAGGTGGGCGGTCTAGTCGAAACCTCCAGCACCGACCGGCACAACCTGCTGCAGGATGAGACCCAAAGCATCGACGACCTGAAGTATTCCAGCCTGACGACCCCGGTGGTGAAGAACGTCTCCAACGTCAAGACGCTGGAGGACAGCTCGTGGTTCCAATACCAGCTGTTCGCCGATTTTGAGCTGCGCCCCATCGAGCGGCTGACCATCACCCCGGGCGTCAAGTACGTGAACTTCGACCGCACCGTGGACGCCGCCATGGAGAACAGCGGCGTAACCAACTTCACCCGCGGGCCGCTGCACGGTGACAATGTCTATGACAAGACGCTGAAGTTCCTGACGGCCAACTACAAGATCACGCCGGAGGTGGCGGTTTACGCCCAGTACGCCACCGGCTTCCTGATCCCGTCCCTGTCCACGCTGTATGTGAACAACCTGGACCTGAATGCCCTGAAGCCGCAGGAAACCACCAACTACCAGTTGGGCGCGGTGTGGAGCCGCGACAATGTCACGGTCGACGCCGACATCTACAGGATCGACGTCACCAACCTGTCGGTCGCCGACCCCACCGGCCAGTTCTACGTCAACGCCGGCAATGCCCGGTACAGCGGCGTGGAAGGCCAGGCGGCCTACAGCTTCGACAACGGCGTGACCTTCTTCGTCAACGGTTCGATCAACGCGGCCAAGGACCTGACGGCGCACCAGGGCTTGACCAAGGTGCCGAAGTGGACGGACGCCGTCGGCGTGCTGTTCAACCAGGGCCCCTGGCAGATGACGCTGAGCCGCAAGCAGGTGGGCCGCCAGGTCGTAGCCTACAACGGCAACACCGCCACCACCACCGCCGACGGCACCTTCCTGGCGCCGGGCCAGGCGTGGGAGATCCCGGAGTACACCACCACCGACGCCTCGATCTCCTACGATTTCGGCATGGTGCGGCTGAAGCTGGCGGCCTTCAACCTGGCCAACGACCGGGCCATCACCACCTATGGCGGCGGCCTTTACACCTTCCAGGCCGGGCGCCAGATCCAGGGCACCATCCAGGTCAAGTACTGAGCCTGGGCGCAACCGTCAGGGGCGGCCGTCAGGGGCCGCCCCATTTCCCATCTTCGCAGGATATGCCCATGATCCGCCCCGCCCTGCTGCTGGCTTTCGCTGGCGCCTGCCTGTCCGCCGCCCTGCCCGCCCGGGCGGCGCCCACCGACGATCCGGTGGTCTTCCACTTCGCCACGGTGGGCGACAGCCGCCAGGATCCGGAGGACCCGCGCCTGACCGTGCATGACGCTCCGTTCCTGCAGGCGACGCGGCAGCTGGCCCGCATCAGTCGCGAGGTGCAGGCGGCCCACGCCCAGGCCTTCATCTTCCTGGGTGACATGGTCATGGGCTACACCCCCGACCGGCCGCTGCTGGACCGCGAATACGCCTATTGGCGCGGCATGATGGCCCCGCTGATGGAGACGGGCACCTACGTCCTGCCGGTGGCCGGCAACCATGAGACGGAAAGCAAGGTCAAGCAGCCCAACGGCAAGACCCTGAAGCTGGCCAACACCGCCAACGAGGACGCCTGGCGGGCGAACATGGGCGACCTGGTGCTGGACGCCCCGCTGTGGCAGCGCCTGACGGGCATGCCCGCCACCCATTGGTCGGTGGACAACACGCCGGCCATCGGCACCGATCGCATCACCAGCGACCAGCGCCAGCTGACCTACAGCTTCGACACCGGCCCGGTGCACATCGCCGTCATCAACACCGATCCCAGCGGCGCCGACGGCACGGCACCCGTCGCCTGGCTGGAGGCCGACCTGACGGCGGCCGAGGCGCGCGGCGCCACCCACATCTACATCTTCGGCCACAAGATGGCCTACAACTACGACTTCCCCGTTCCGAAGGACAAGGTGGGCAAGGCCGAGAAGGAAACCGGCCTGGAAACAGGCGGCGAGGCCATGCGGGACACCTTCTGGCAGATCGTGGAACGCCACCACGCGACATATTTCTGCGGGCATGAGCACATCTTCCACGCCTGGCAGCCGACCAAGGCGCAGGGTGGGCAGGCCTGGCAGGTGATCATCGGGTCGGGCGGGTCGCCCCTGGCGGCGGTCAAGGCAGGCGGCACGGGGGAGATGGACCGCCTGTACGCCTGGGCGGAAGTCTGGGCCTATCGCAGCGGCCGCACCCACGTCGCCATCCATGGCTTCGACGATGGCGACGCCCCCAGCCGCACCCTGCAGGAATGGGACATTCCCGCCGCACGCTGACCCGGGTTTATTGCATCAACCGCTGGAGCTGCATGGCCATGGCCTCCAGCGCGAGTTGGGGTTCCAGCTGGTATTTCTCCAGCGCGAACAGCCGGTGCGAGGGGAACCAGGGACGCACCGGCGTGCCCAGGGTCGTCCAGTCGCGCGAGGCGAAGCGCCAGCAGGGGGTGCCCACTGCCCCCGCCATCTCCCCCACCGCGGTGGCAGCGCCGATCACCAGGTCGCAGGCCGCCGTCAGCGCGGCGGCCGTTTCCAGATCGTCGCGCAGGTCGGCATCGGCGAAGCGATGGACCGTCAGGCCATGGTCGCGCTCCAGCGCCGCGATCTCCTCCGCCGCCGGCTGATAGTGCAGGCTGACCGCCGTGACCCCCGGCAGGGACAGGATGGACCGCCACTGCGCCAGCGTGGAATAGGCCCGTGAGCGTTCGGTGCTGAGCTGGCCGGACCGCCAGGCGATCCCCACCACCAGGGCCGGTCCCGAAGCCAGTTCCGCCAACCGGTCCCGCCAGTGGGCCACCCGCACGGGATCGGGCAGCAGATAGCCTGCCGCCGTCCCATCGCGGGCGAAATTCGCCAGCGTTGGCGCCAGAAGGGCCGCCAGGTCGCCCGCAGCCGCCACGAAGTCGGCGCCCGCCGGCTCCAGCGCGGCCGCCCCCTGCCGGCGCGGCCGGGACAGGAAGCGCAGGGTGGGGAAGCTACGCTCCAGCAGACCGGCCAGGCGCGGATCGCACTCCACCAGCACGGCTGTGGCCCCTTGGTCAGCCGCCCGCGCGGCCAGGGCTGAATAGAGGCTGGCGAACAGCAGTTCGTCCCCCAGTCCCTGTTCATGCCACACCCGCAGGGTGCGGCCCGCCAGGCTCTCCCCGCGCCAGGCCGGGCGGTCGAAGCGGGGCGCCGTCCCTTTATCTTCGGCTGCGAAGCGCCAGGCATAGCCCTGCCAACCCCGGTCCAGGGTGCCCAGCTGCAAATCGACCAGGCCCCGGTTGAAGCGCGCCGTGGCCAAGGCCGGATCCAGCTCGATGGCGCGGGCGTAGCTGTCGCCGGCGGCGGCATAGCGGCCGGCATCGTTCAGGCAGCGCCCCCGGTTGTTCCATGCCGTCGCCTGGTCGGGCGCCAGGGCCACGGCGCGCTCCAGCCAAGGCGGTCCGGCGAAGATGTCGCCCGCCCGGCGCAGGGCCTCGCCCAGGCCGCACAGGGCGTCGATGACCACGGGATCCTGCGTGTCCGGCACCTCCCGCGGCAATAGGGTGCCGCCCAGCGCCCGGCGGAAGGCGTCGATGGCCGCCGCCGGGCGATCCAGCGCCAGCAGGGCCGTGCCCAGGTTGGACGCGGCCGCCGTCAGGTCCGGCGCCAACTGCAGGGCCCGTTCCTGGCAGGCCGCCGCCTCCGCCGCGCGCCCCTGGGCCAGCAGGGCGTTGCCTAGATTGGTCAGGACATCCGGCCGGTCCGGCTCCGCGTCCAGGGCCAGGCGGTAATGGCCCTCGGCCTCCGCCGCGCGGCCCAGGGTCTGCAGCACGTTGCCCAGGTTGGACTGGGCGGCGGCATAGCCGGGCGCCACTTCGACCGCGCGGCGCAGGAAGGGCAGGCCCGCCTCCGCCCGGCCCAGCTGCGCCAGGGCCAAGCCCAGGAGGTGCAGGGCCACCGGCTGGTCCGGCTGGCGGTCCAGCACGGCGCGATAGGACGCCAGGGCGCCAGCGGCGTCGCCGGCCTGATGGCGCGCGGCAGCGGCGGCCAGCAGGCCGTCCACATCGGAAGATGGCGGTTGCGAGGGGGCGGGCGCCCCGCCGCGCAGCCGATCCACGGCGGCAGCCACCGTCGGCACCACATCGGCGGCGCGACCGTCAGCCGGGGCCGGCACCACCGCCATGGCGGCGAACCAGGGCCGCACGGCGGTGCCCAGCATGGACCAGTCCATGCGCGTGCCCACCCGCCAGACCGGCACCCCCAAGGCGCCCGCCAGTTCCCCGACGGAGGTGGGGGCGGTGACCACCAGATCCAGGCAGGAGGTCAGGGCGCCCGCCGCCTCCAGATCCTGGCGCAGGTCGGTGTCGGCCCAGCGGTGCAGGGTGACACCCAGGGCGGCCTCCACCGCCCGCACCTCCTCCTCGACCGCGCCATATTGCAGCATCACCGGGATGACGCCTGGCAGGCGCAGCAGGGGCGCCCAGTCGGCCAGTCGGGTATAGGCACTGTCGCGGTCCAGGTCGCGCACCATGCTTTGCCAGCACAGGCCCACGCGCAGGCCTGGCCCCAGCGCATCCACCCGCGCCCGCCAGGCGGCCAGGCGCGCCGGATCGGGCACCAGGTAGGCCTGCCCCGTGAAGGCGCCCAGGTCGCCGCGCAGCACCTGGGGCAGGCTGCCGGCAGGGATGTGCAGGTCGGCGCCGGCGGCAGCGGCGGTGATGAAGTCCGGCGCCACCGTCACCCGGTCACTCCCCGGGGCTATGAAGGCGCGGGTGAAATAGCCGGCCAGCCGGGCATCGCATTCCAGGACGAAGCTGGCCTCGGGATGGGCGGCGATCAGGTCACGGTACAGGCTGGCGAACAGCAGCTCGTCACCCAGGCCCTGCTCCCGCCACACCAGCAGGCGGCGCCGGCCCAGCGCCTCCCCCTGCCAGCGGGGCTGGGGAAAGCGGCGGTCGGGCAGGGCCTGGCCGGCGTCGAAGCGGGCCTGGTAGCCGGACCAGCCGGCCGGCAGCCGCCCTTCGGCCAGGTCCAGGATGGCCAGATTGTAGCGCGCGGCCGCGAAATCCGGCCGCAGGGCAAGGGCCCGCTGGAAGCCCGCCCGGGCCCGGCCCTGGGTCTGGTGAATGGCGTCCCGCGTGGGCCCGCGTTCCCCCAGCCAGGTCAAGGCCAGGTTGTTGGCGGCCTCGACATAGGTGGGATCCAGGGCCAGGGCCCGTTCGTGGCAGGCCCGCGCCAGGCCCCACATCTCCTCCGCCCCCAGGGCCAGGCCCAGATTGGTCAGGGTGTAGGGCGTCTCCTCCGCCGCCACGGCGGCCCGCGCGGCGGCCAGGCCCTCAGCCGTGCGGCGCAGGCCGGCCAGCGCGCGGGCCTGCTCCACCAGCGCCTTGGCATAGCCTGAACGCAGCGCCAGGGCGCGGCCCGCCGCCGCCAGCGCCGCATCCCAGGCGCGCAGCTCGACATGAACCCCGGCCAGGTTGCCCCAGGCCTCGACATAGTCCGGCATCAGTTCCGTGGCGCGGCTGAAGGCGGACAGGGCGCCGGACAAATCGCCGCCGGCCCGCAGGGCGCCGCCCAGGCTGTTGTGCGCCTGGGCGAAGGCGGGGTCCGCCGCGACCGCGCGGCGCAGCAGGCCGACGCCCTCATCCACCCGGCCGTCCTGCACCATCACCACGCCCAGCAGGTGCAGGGCATCGACATCCCCAGGCGCCCGCGCCAGTACGGACCGGTAGGCCGCCTCCGCCCCCGCCAGGTCGCCGGCGCGATGGGCGGCCATGCCGGCCTCCACCGTGGCCGGGTTATCCATCGGCGGGCCGGCCGCCGTCTCCGCCCTCAGGCGCAGCAGCGCCGCGCGCATGGCCGGCACGACCACCTCCGGTGGACCCCAGCCGGAAAACCATTGGCGCTGTGCCTGGAACCAGGGCCGTGCGCCCGTGCCCAGGGACGCCCAGGCAGGCATATGCTGGAACCGCCAGGTGGGCACGTCCAGGGCCGCCGACAGCTCCCCCACCGCCGTGCCGGCCGACACCACCAGGTCCAGCCCCGCCATCAGCGCCGCGACCCCCTCCTGATCGTCGCGCAGGTCCAGGTCATCCCACAGATGCAGGGTCACACCGGTGGCGGCGGCGACCTCGGCCATCTCCGCCGCGGCGTCGCCGGCGCGGGCGTCGTACTGCAGCACCACGAAATGCACGTCCGGCACGGTGAGCAGCGGCACCATCTGCATGAGGGTCAGGTACAGGTTCTGCCGCCCCAGGTCGCGCAAGCCGCTGCGCCAGCACAAGCCGACCTTGAGGCCGGGGCCGAGGGCGGCGAGGCGGCCGCGCCAGAACGCCGCCCGCTGCGCATCGGAATGCAGCCAGGGCGGCGGATCCGCCGGAAAGTCCCCGAGCGAGTGGCGGAGTAGGGCCGGCAGGCCGCCCAGCGGCACATGCATGTCGGCGTCGCGCGGCGTATCGGTGCGGCCGCGCACCACCAGGTCCAGGCCCGCCGGGACCTGCGGCTGCAGCGCCCGAGACAGCAGGCCGGCCAGCCGGGCGTCCACCTCCACCACCAGCCGGCGGCAGCCCCGCGCGCCCAGCCAGCGCAGCAGGCCGGGCAGGCAGCTGGCGAACAGGATCTCATCCCCCAGCCCCTGTTCGCCCCACACCAGCAGGGCGCGGTCCCGTAGATCGCCACCGGTCCAGGCCGGCAGCACCAGGTCGCGCCGGGCCGTACTGTCGGGCACGGCGAAGCGGGCGGGATAGTCGTGCCAGCCAGCCTCCAGGTCGCCCAGTTCCAGCGCCAGCATGGACAGGTTCACCCGGGCCTTGGCCCAGCCTGGCCGTAGCGCCAGCGCGCGGCGGTAATGGTCGCGCGCCTCCTCCACCAGGCGCAGGTCGAACAGGGCCCGGCCCAGGTTGAGGTGGGTGTCGGCGTCGTCAGGCTGCTGCGTCAGCACGGCGCGCAGATGGGCGGCGGCGGTTTCCGGTTGGCCCAGCAGCAGGCGCAGGTTGGCCAGGCCGCTCAGCGCCGCCGCCGATGCCGGCTCGATCGCCAATGCCCGGTGAAAGGCCTCAAGCGCCGCGTCCGGCCGGTTCAGCCGGGCCAGGGCGACACCGAGGTTGACCCAGCCGCCGACCCAGCCGGGATCGGCCTCCGTCGCCCGGCGCTGGGCCTCTGCCGCCGCCTCGTCATTCCCCAGCGCGGTCAACGTCAGGCCGCGGTTGGCATGCAGGGCGGCGCGATCCGGCGCCAGCTGCACGGCCCGGTCGTGGCAGCGCAGGGCGTCCGCCCCCTGGCCCAAGCCCTGCAGAGCGAGGCCCAGGCCGGACAGCGCCTCGGCATTGTCGGCGCGCAGGCGCAGCAGCTGGCGGTAACGGTCCGCCGCCGCCGCCCAGCGCTCCTCCCGCCGCAGTAGGCCGGCCAGCGCCGCCAGGGCGCCGGCATGGCCAGCGTCCGCCGCCTGGCCTAACCGCTCCACGGCCAAGTCCACCCGGCCGGCGTCGCGCGCCGCCAGGCCGTCGGCGTACAGCGTGTCGGGTGACGGTGCCGGGGGCGACGGCGCGGGACCATCTGCGACGGCAACAGCAGCCCGGGCCAGGCCGGCCAGCCGCCAGGCGAGGTGCGGCAGCACCACGCCGATGACCTCGCCCTCGGGCGGGAAGAAGGGCTGCTGCGCCGGGAACCAGGGCCGCGCCCCGCTGCCCAGCCGGGTCCATTCGAAGGTGGCGCCCAGCCGCCAGCACGGCACACCCAGGGCGCCGGCCAGTTCCGACACGGCGGTGCCGGCCGTCACCACCAGGTCCAGGCCGCTGATCAGGGCCGCGACGCCGTCCAGGTCATCGCGCAAATCCAGGTCGGGCCAGCGGTGGATGCGGATGCCCAGGCGCGCCTCGGCCGCCACCAGCTCGGGCTCCGCCGCCGCGCCGTCGTACTGCAGGCTGACAAAGTGCACATGCGGCAGCCGCAGCAGCGGGTCCCACTCATCCAGCTGCGGGTACAGCAACCGGCCGCGTTCCTCGGTCCGCAGGCCGCTGCGCCAGCACAAACCCACCTTGAGGCCTCGGCCCAGCGCCGCCAGACGGCGGGCCCACAGTGCCACCAGCGCCGGGTCGGCCGTCAGATAGGCCGTTGGGCCCCCGGCGAAACTGGCCAGGTCCGGCCGCAACAGGGCCGGCAGGTCACCCGCCGACAGGGCGGCGTCGGGTACCGGGGCGCCGCCACCGTCCAGCACACGGCCCGCCGGCGCGATGACGGCGCCGGGAAAGGCGCGGGCGAACAGCGCGGCCAGACGCGGATCGCAATCGATGACCAGCCGGCCCACCTGTGCCGCCAGGTCGGGGTAGAGGCTGGCGAACAGCAATTCATCCCCCAGGCCCTGTTCGCGCCGCACCAGCAGGGTACGTCCCGCCAAGTCCTGCCCCCGCCACGGCGGCGCCGGCAGCGGGCCCGCCGCCCCGCCCAGGTCGCGGCGGGCATACCCCTGCCAGCCCGCCGCCAGGTCCCCTTGCGCCAGGCGGGCCAGGCCCAGGTTGAACTGGATCAGGGGCTCACCGGCGTCCAGCGCCCCGGCCGCGGCCAGGTGGCGCGTTCCGTCCGCCAGGCGGCCCTGGGCCACCAGGGCGGTACCCAGGTTGCCGTGCGCATGCGCCATCCCCGGCGCCAGGGCCACCGCCCGGCGGGCCAGGGATTCAGCCTGCCACGGTGCGCCCAGCGCCGTCATCGTGCCCGCCAGGTTGACCAGCGTTTCCGCCTGCTCGGGTGCCAGCCGCAGGGCGTGCAGCAGCGCCGCCTCCGCCCCCGCCAAGTCGCCCCGGTCGCGCAGCAGCGCCCCCAGGTTGGATGCCGCCGCCGCCAGGGCCGGATCCTGCGCCAGCGCCCGCCGGTAGGCGGCCTCCGCCTCGGCCAGGCGGCCTAGCTGGCGCAGGACATTGCCCAGGTTGTTGGCCGGCATGGCCGATTGCTCCGGCGGCAGCAGCGCCAGGGCCTGGACGATCGCCGGCACCGCCCCCGCGGCGTCGCCCGCATGAAAGCGCGCCAGTCCCAGCAGGTGCAATGCCTGGCCCCGGGCGGCGGGCGTCAACTCGCCCCACGCGATCAGCGCGTCCAGCGCGGCCACCGCCTCCGTCGCGCGGCCGGCCGTCAGCAAATCATAGGCCTGGGCCAGGGTGGGCAAGTCGGGGGGGCGGGACATTGCCCGGGGCGCCGCCCCAGGAGCATTTGTTTGGATACCGAAATTAGACAGTGCCAGCAGGGCTGCGCGCACCTGGTCCAGGGCATCGGCCACCGTCTCGGCCGGGAAGATGCGCATGGCCGGGTACCAGGGCCGCACCCGGGTCCCAAGCATGGACCAGTCGCCCGGCAATTCCATGCGCCAGATGGGTACGCCCAAGGCCCCCGCCAGCTCACCTACCGAGGTGGGGGCGGTAATCACCATGTCCAGGGCGGAGATCAGGGCGGCCACACCCTCGATATCATTGCGCTGGTCCAGGTCGGTGAAGCGATGCGGCAGGCGAAGCCCCTGTTCCGCCGCGGCCCGCCGCTCCGCCGTGACGTCGCTGTATTGCAGATCCACCCAGGTGATGCCCGGCAGGGACAGCAGCGGCGCCCACCGCGTCAGCCCCAGGTAGTTGGGGTCGCGGTGCGGCGCCTTGATGCCGGAGGTCCAGCACATGCCGATTTTCAGCCCCGGGCCAAGGTCGGCCAGGCGTTGGCGCCAGCGCGCCACCACCTGAGGGTCGGCCGCCAGCCAGCCGCCGTCCCGCCCCGCATAATCGCGCAGGCGGGCACCGAACAGGGCGGGCAAGCCGCCGGCGGGCAGGTGCACGTCGAAATCGTTGCCGCCCAGTGGCTCTGGCCGCAGTTCCACACGACCGGCCAGATCCGGCACCTCACGCCGCAAGTAGCGCGACATGAGGCCGATCAGCCGGGGCTCCGTCAGGATGACGACACTGCCGCCGGCAGCCCCCCCCAGCGCCGCGCGTAGGGCCGGGACATAGAGGGGTGAGAACATGAACTCATCACCCAGCCCCTGTTCCCGCCACATCATCAGGCGGCGGCCATCCAACGCGTCCCCTGCCCACTGGGGGCGGTCGGGATATCGCCAGGGCTGGATATTTCCGGTAACGAAACGACTTGTGTAATCGGCCCAGCCACCCGGCAGCTGGCCCATCGCCAGCCGCACATAGGCGCGGTTGTAGCGCGGCGCCGGGTCCTGCGGGTCCGCGGCCAGCGCCCGGGTGAAGGCGGCCTCCGCCCCCGGCAGATCACCCAGGACCTGAAGCGCGTTGGCCAGCGACATCAGGCCCCGGGGGTTGGCCGGTTCCAGCGCCAGCAGGCGCCGGGCCATGATCACCGCGCCCTCGCCATCATAGAGCTGGCGCATCAGGTCGCCCAGGTTCAGCAGGGCGGGGACATGGGTGGGAGCGATATCCAGCAGGCTGTGATAGGCGGCCATGGCCGCCGGATGGTCCTTCAGCTCGGTATAGGCCAGGCCCAGGGACATCCAGGCGGAAACGCTGCGGGGAAACAGGCGCAGGGCGTGCCGCAGCAGGGGCACCGCCGCCGCCGCGTCCCCCAGTTGCACCAGCAGCAGGCCCAGGTTTTCCAGCGAGCCCTGGTCGTCGGGCCGCGCGGCTAGCGCCCGTTCCAGCAGGACGCGCCCCTCGGCCGAGCGCCCCTGCTGATGGCAGGCCACGCCGCAGAGGTTCAGCGCGTCGGCCTGGGCCGGATCCAGTGCCAGGATACGGCGGTACAGCGTCTCCGCCCCCGCGAGATCGCCAGCGCGGTGCCGGTCCATGGCCTGGGCCAGCAAGCCGGGGATCTGCCCGCCAGCCTGCCGGTCGCCCTTCGCCCCCGTGCCGGCGCCGCCATGGACCATTCATCACCTGTCAGGAACATTGTTCGGAGGTTCAACCACCGTTTCGCCGCCAACGGAAGGCCCACCCCGTGTAACCACCCCGTTAGGATAGCAGTTGTATAGTGATTACATAAACCACACAGATTGTTGATACTTGCCCTGATGTTGGCGCTATACTCCCCCTGACCATCCGGCGACCGTCCTCTCCGGGCGATCTCCGCGATCTTTCAGGCCCGGGGGGACGGTTCCACCGGCGGCGGGGGCAGACATGACGTCGAAGTTCCTTAAATCGGCCCTGGCCGATTTCAACGGCGCATCCATCCTGATCACCGGCGGGACTGGATCCTTCGGCCGCCAATTCGTGCGCTATCTGCTGGAACACGCCAAGCCGCGGCGGATCATCATCTTCTCCCGCGATGAGTTCAAACAGTATGAAATGCAGCAGCAACTGGGCGTGACCCACGAGGGCGTGCTGCGTTTCTTCATCGGCGACGTGCGCGACCGGTCCCGCCTGGAAATGGCGATGCGCGAGGTCGAGTACTGCATCCACGCCGCCGCCCTGAAGCATGTGCCGACGGCGGAGTACAACCCCATCGAATGCATCCGCACCAACGTCTACGGGGCGGAGAACGTGGTGCACGCGGCCCTGGCGGCGGGGGTGCGCAAGGTCATCGCCCTGTCCACCGACAAGGCCGCCAGCCCCATCAACCTGTATGGCGCCAGCAAGCTGGCGTCCGACAAGATCTTCGTGGCGTCGAACAACCTGTCGGGATCGGTGGGCACCCGCTTCGCGGTCGTGCGCTATGGCAACGTCGTGGGGTCGCGCGGCAGCGTCATCCCGCTGTTCCGCCGCCTGATCGCCGAGGGCGCCGGCGAGCTGCCCATCACGGATGAGCGCATGACGCGCTTCTGGATCACCCTGCAGCATGGGGTGGAGTTCGTGGCGTCCTGCTTCGGCATGATGCAGGGCGGCGAAATCTACGTGCCCAAGATTCCCAGCATGCGGGTGGGCGACCTGGCCCGCTGCATGGCGCCGGACCTGCCGCACAAGGTCATCGGCATCCGTCCCGGTGAAAAGCTGCACGAGGTCATGATCACCGAGGACGACAGCCGCCAGACCTTCGAGATGGAGGACCGCTACGTCATCGAGCCGGCCTTCAACTGGTGGACGCGCCAGGCCTACGTCAAGCTGGGCGCCAAGCCGGTGCCCGATGGTTTCAGCTATCGCAGCGACAGCAACACGGACTGGCTGACCCCCGAACGCCTGGCCGTCCTGCTGCAGAGGCCGTGATGGCTGCCGACATCCCTTCCGTGCCTTCCTACCTGCCCTATGGCCGGCAGGCCATCGATGAGGACGACATCGCCGCCGTCACCGCCGTGCTGCGCGGCGACTGGCTGACGCAGGGCCCCACCGTCACCCGGTTCGAGCAGGCCTTCGCCCAAGCCGTGGGCGCCCGCCATGCCGTCGCCTGCGCCAATGGGACCGCGGCGTTGCACCTGGCGTGCATGGCGCTGGACCTGCAACCCGGTGACGCCGTGGTGGTGCCTGCTGTCACCTTCCTCGCCACCGCCAACGCCGCCCGCTATTGCGGGGCGGAGGTGGCCTTCGCCGATGTCGATCCCGAAACCGGCCTGATGCGCCGGGCGGACGCCGAGGCCGCCATCGCCCGGGCCGAGGCTGCCGGCTGGCGGGTGCGCGCCCTGGCGCCGGTGCACTTCGCCGGCCAGGCGGCGGACTTGGACGCCCTGGGCGACCTGGCCGAGGCGCGCGGCCTGGCCATCATCGAGGACGCCTGCCACGCCGTGGGCAGCCGCCGCGCCAGCCGGGCCGGGGCCACCGGAGATGGGGAAACCGTGGCCATCGGCGCCTGCGACCGCTCCGCCATGGCCTGCTTCTCCTTCCATCCGGTGAAGACCATCGCCGCCGGCGAGGGCGGCATGGTCACCACCAATGACGACGGCCTGGCGCGCAGCCTGCGGCGCGACGTCAGCCACGGCATGGTGCGTGACCCCGGCAGTTTCCAGGACAGGAAGGCGGCCTTTGGCGCCACCGGTGCCGCCAACCCCTGGTATTACGAGATGCCGGCGCCCGGGTACAATTATCGCCTGACCGACATCCACGCCGCCCTGGGCCTGAGCCAGTTGGGAAAGCTGGACCGCTTCGCTCGCCGGCGGGCGGAGATGGTGGCGCGCTACGATGAACGCCTCGCGCCTCTGGCCCCCCTCATTCGGCATGCCGGCCGCAGCGGTGGGGAGCCCGCCTGGCACCTTTACGTCGTCCTGATCGACTTCGCGGCCCTGGGCCGGGACCGTGCCGCCGTCATGGCGGCGCTGAAGGCCCAAGGCGTGGGCAGCCAGGTGCACTACATCCCGGTGCACCACCAGCCCTATTACCGGGAGCGCTATGGCAGCCTGGATCTGCCGGGCGCCGACGGCTGGTACCAGGCCTGCCTGTCCCTGCCGCTGTTCCCCGCCATGACCGACGGCGATGTCGACCGGGTGGTGGCAGCCCTGGAACACCTGGTCAGGGCGTAACCGGTACCGACCTTCTGGCGGCCCGCCCCCCTCAGCCCGCCTTCGTCACCCCGCCTTCTGGGCCAGCTTGGCCACACGGTCCTGATAGGCCGGCGGGTAAAGGGCCAGTTGACGGTGCATCAGCGCCCCACCTTCCGCGTCGGCCTCGCGATAGGCGGCCACCGCCTCGGCCCCCTGCCCCGCACCGTCCTGCACCATGGCCAGCAGCAGCTTGGCCAGCGGCTGGTTAGGCGCCTGGGCGCTGGCCTGCTTCAGGCTGGCGACGGCCTCGGCCAGGGCACCCGCCTCAAACTCCACCAGGCCGCGGCATAGGTTGGCGAAGTAATTGCGCGGCTCGCGGGTGCAGCCCGCCTGGGCGTGGGCCGCCGCCTGGGCCGCGTCACCCCGGCGCAGCGCCACCAGGGCGCGGTGGCTTTCCGGCAGGGCCCAGCCGGTGTCAACCTGGGCGCAACGGCTGAAATGCTCCTCCGCCGCCGCCAGGTCGCCGGCCGCCAGGTCACGCATGCCCCACTGCAGCAGCAGGTTCTTGTCATCCGCGGCGCCCGCGCCCACCAGGGCGACATAACCTTCGATCTCGGGCACGACCTCCTGTGGCCGCACCAGGCGCACTAGGCAGCGGATGATCTGGAAACGCAAATCCGAACGGGTGGGAACCAGCCGGCCGGCAACCCGCGCGGCCGCCAGCGCCAACTCCGTCCGCCGCATCTGGTCGTCCCGCCACTGGGCGAAAAGGGTGTTGGAAATATCGGCCAGGGCGCTCGCCAGGTCATCGGCTGAACCGGCCGGGACGTCACTGGCCACCGTCAGGGCGTGCGCCCAGGCGGCCAGCGCATCGGGGATGCGCCCTTCGACGTGGGCCGCCAGGCCGGCCAGCGCCGACACGCGGATGTCGGTGGCGGGCGCCAGTTCCACGAAGCGGCGGGCCCAGGCCACACCTTCCGCCTTGCCGTCCTTCAGCAGGCGGGCGGACAGGTTGGCGCAACCGTCCAGCCACAAGGCCGGCGCGCGTGCCTGCAGGTCGGCCTGCCGCTGCCGCGCGGCCTCGGCTTGGCCCAGCCGCTCTTCCGTCCAAGCCAGCAGGGGATACAGGATGGCCAGGTCCGGTTGGATCTCCACGGCCCGCTGCAGGGCACCGTAGGCCGCCTGGGCGTCGCCGCCCATCAGCAGGGCGATCCCCATCTCGAAATGATAATTGGCGAAGGTGGTCTGGCGTATGCGATCCCGCCAACGGCCGATCGCCGCCTCATCCAGCGCGGTTGCCGCCTGGTCCCCTGCCGTCACGCTCATCTCCTGCCTTTCATGATCGCCGACCACGTCGGCGACACTGTACCAATCCGGGACGGCCAAGCCACGGCCTATCGCCGCCCGCGCGCCTGGGCGATGCAGCGTTCCATGCGGGGGATGAATTCCTCGGCCTTGAAGGGCTTCAGGATCACGCCGGCGGCCCCGTTGCGCAGGGCCTCCTGCAGCACCTCGGCCTCGGCATGGCTGGTGACCATGATGACCGGCACCATGGACAGGGCGTGGCTGCCCCGCACCGCCTTCAGGGTTTGCAACCCGTCCAGCGTGGGCATGGTGATGTCCAGCAGCAGAGCGCGCGGCTGCACCTGGCTCAGCATCCGCAGGCACTGGGCACCATCGGACACGGGCACGGGGGTGTAGCCGCCGGCCTTCAGCAGGGCGCCGATCATGGCCCGCAGTCCGGGTTCATCCTCCGCGAATACGATCGCGCCCTTGCTCATGCTTTCCTGCCGCCATTCTTGGGAGCTAGTCGCCCGCCGTCTCCACTGCCTCACCGATAAACCGTTCGCCCAGCGCCGTCCAGGCGCCGGGGCCGACACGGCCGATGCGGACGGCCAGGGCCCGCACGGCACCCATGTCCCCATCGGCGCAGGCGTCGTGCATCTGGCGGCCCAGCGCCTGCAGGCCCACAAGGCCGACATTGCCGGCGGTGGAGATCAAGTCGTGCGCCTCAGCCCGCAGGGGCGTCAGGTCCGATGCCTCCGCCAGGGCCTGGATGCGCCGCACCCGGGCCAGACCGTGCTCGACGAAATTCTCCACCAGCACCTGGAAGTCGGCCGGCGGCACGATGGCCTGCAACCCGGCCAGCACCGTGGGGTCCAGCCGGCCCAGGCTGGCGTCGTCCTCAGCCACCGGGTCCGACTGCGCCGCCTCCAGGTCGGAGGGCGAGCCTGCGGCATGGTCGGCGCCGCGGGCCACCCAGCGCGCCACCGTGTCCAGGAACTGCTGCTGATCGAAAGGCTTGGAGACATAGTCGTCCATGCCGGCGGCCAGGTACTCCTCGCGCATGCCCACCATGGCGTTGGCGGTCATGGCCAGGATGGGCAGATGGCGCAGGCCCAGGTCGCGGCGCAACACCTGGGTGGCGGTCACGCCGTCCATCACCGGCATCTGCACGTCCATCAGCACCAGGTCATAGGCCGTGGTCCGGCAGGCGGCCACCGCCGCCTGACCGTCCTCCGCCATGTCGACGCTATAGCCGTCGCGTTCCAGCATGATGCGCGCGACGGACCGGTTGACCATGTTGTCGTCCACCAGCAGCAGGCGGCGGCCCAGCCCGCGGGCACCCTGGTCGCGCGCCAGCGGCCCGTCCACCTCGGTCTCCACCACCTCGCCGCCACCGAACAGGCGCAGAAGCAGGGCGCGCAGCGCCGGGGCCCGCACCGGCTGGGTCAGCACACCGTCCACCGCCATATCGGCTTCGGCCACCTGCGGCCGGCCGGTCGCCACCACCATCTTGGCCGCCGCCGCCCGGGGCAGGGTCCGCAGCCTGGCGGCCAAGGTGGTACCGTCCGCGCCAACGGCGGCACCGGAGGGGGGCTCGGCGATGATCACGATGTCGAAGGCCCAGGCCTCATCCGCCGCGACCTCGGCCACGGCGGCCTCCGCGTCCGCCACGGATGTCACCATGAGATCCAGGCGTTCCAGCGCCTTCACCAGACCACTGGCCCCGACCACCAGGGCCCGCAGGCCGCTGAGCGCCGCCACGGCCGCGGCGCGGCGGGCCACCTGCACGCTGGACGGCTTCAGCGGAATTGTGAAGGCGAAGGTGGAGCCGGCGCCGGGCGCGCTGTCCAGGGTGATGCCGCCGCCCATGAGACGCACCAGCTCGCGCGAGATGACCAGGCCCAGGCCGGTGCCGCCATAGCGCCGGTTGATGGATGTGTCGGCTTGGGTGAACTTTTCGAACAGGCGGGCCTGCTGGTTCGCGTCCATCCCCACGCCCGTGTCGACGACGGTGAAGCGCAAGCGGCGGCGGCCGTCCGTGTGATCTCCGCCGCTTTCGGCCGGCGCCGCCGTGACGGCCAAGCTGACGCGCCCCTCGGCCGTGAACTTCACGGCGTTGCCCATCAGGTTCAGCAGCACCTGGCGCAGACGGGTCGGGTCGCCGCGATAGGCGCCGGCAACCTCGGGCGCCACGGAGACGTCCAGATCCAGCCCCTTTTCCCGCGCCTGGGGCGTCAGCAGGGCCACCACGCCCTCCACCACCTCATCCAGGACGAAGTCCACCATCTCCAGCTCGACCTTGCCGGCCTCCAGCTTGGAGATGTCCAGGATGTTGTTGATGATGTTCAGCAGGGCCTGGGCGCTGTCGTGGATGGCCTCGGCATAGGCGCGCTGCTCGGTCGCCAGGGCGGTGCCGAGCAGGATCTGGGTCATGCCCATGATGCCGTTCATGGGCGTGCGGATCTCATGGCTCATATTGGCCAGGAAATCGGACTTGGCGCGGTTGGCCGCCTCCGCCGCCTGCTTGGCGCCGGCCAGGTCATCGGCCAGGGCGGCCAGGTCGCCCTCGCGCTTCTTCTCCCGCGTGATGTCGGACAGGGTCACCACCAGGCCGCGCCCCCAGGGCACGGCGGTGATGCGGAACCAGCGCCCGTCCTCGTCTCGGTGATATTCGAAGGTGGCGGCGCGGCCCGTGTCCACCACCTCGACATAGCGGTCGAACAGGCCGCCGGCCGCAACATCGGGGAACAGCTCCTTCAGGCCCCGGCCCACCAGGTCGTGGGCGGAGCGGCTGGCCATCTTCTCGGCGGTGACGTTGACCAGCTCGAAGCGGAAGTCGCTGACGTCGAAGTTCTCGTCCCGGACGGTCTCATAGGCGAAGACCCCGTCCAGTGAGGCGTTCAGCACGTTGTCCAGCAGGGTGCGCTGCGCCTGCAGGGTGGCGCGCGCCGCCTCCAGCTCCGTCACCTGGGCGTTCAGGTGCAGGGTCGCCGCCACCTGATCCGACACGTCGCGCAGCAAGGCGACGTAGTGGGTGACGCGGGTGCCCACACGGGCCGGAAAGATGGCCAGATCCACCCAGAAGGGACGGCGGTCGCGGGTATAGTTCAGCAGGCGCTGGCGCACCGGTTCCCCCGCCGCCAGCGCCTGGCGGATGCGCTCCAGCGCCGCCCTGTCGGTCAGCGGCCCCTGGAGGAAGCGGGGGGAACGGCCCACCGCCTCGTCCCAGGAGAACCCGGTGACGGTGGTGAAGGCCTCGTTCACGAAAATGATGCGGGGGCCCGGCTCGTCCAGGGCGTCGGCCTCGGTGATCATGATGCCATCGGTGGCGTGCACCGCCACCGATTGCAGCAGGCGCAGGCGCTCTTCCGCCGCCACTTGCTGGGTACGGTCGCGCCCCGACCCGCGAAAGCCCCGGAACACGCCGGCTTCATCGAAGAAGGGCTTGCCACTGATCACCACGTGACGCAGCACCCCGTCCTCGCCGTACAGGCTGTAGGTCAGGTTGCGGAACGGCTGGCGCGCCGCCAATCGCTCCTCGTAAGCCAACAGGTCGGGATTGTCGGGATCGAGGGCGAAGTCGCGGCGGGTTCGGCCCAGGAAATGACCCGCCGGAATGCCCAGGCTGCTGACGCCCTGGGACATCTGGGTGAAGCGCCCTTCCGGATCGGTTTCCCAGAACCAGTCGCTGGACACCTCCGTCAGGTCGCGGAACTGCGCCTCGCGCTGGGCGATCTCACGCTCGTGCCGATCCAGCGCCGCCGCCATGTCATTGAAGGATCGGGCCAGCTCCGCGAACTCCGCCGTGCCTGGCGCGATGGCGGCGCGTACGCCCCTGTCACCGGCGGCCAGGCGGGAGACGGCATGGCGCAGGGCCAGCACGCCGCGCAGCACCGTCGCCTCCACCCCCACCCAGCCCAGAAGCAGGGCGCAGAGGGCGGCCACGCCGCCAAAGGCCAGGGTGCGCCGCTGATCGGCCAGGATGGGGGCCAGGACGGCGGCGCGATCCGCGCCCACCACGACGTGCGCGCCGCTGCTGGGCAGGGGCGCGATGCCCACCAGCCGGTCCACCCCGTCCAGGGTGACGAATTCCCCCCGGTCCGTCGGCCCGTTCAGCACCGCCTGAATGAACGGATTGTCCTTGAAATTGTGCCCCACCAGATCCCGCCGTTCGGGGATGCGGGCCAGCACCGTGCCGGTGCGGTCCACCAGCAGGAACAGAGACCCATCGTGGCTGAAACGGGCGCCCGTCTTCTCGATCCAGTCCATGCTGAGGCCCGCCAGCACCAGGGCGTCCGGCTTGCCCAACCCCGCTGGCCCGCCCGTCCGGTACACCGGCTGGGCGGTGCCCAGGATCACACGGTTGCTGGGCCGCCCGAACACATAGTCGCTGGTGGCGGCCCGGCCGGTCTCAAAGGCCTGGCGCACGTATTCGCGGTCGCTGTAGTTGGACCACGGCTGGTCCGCCGACGAGCAGATGACCGAGCCGTCGGGCTTGACCACGTGGATGTTGGAAACCCAGGGTTGGGACGCCTTCAGGATGCGGGCGTCGTCGACGCACTGGTCCGTGGGCAGCAGGGCGGAATGCTGGGCGAAGCCCAGGCTGAGCCGCCGCACCTGGTCCAGCAGGCGTTCCTGTTCGTCCGCCGCCATGCGGGCCAGTTCCACCGCCTGGGCCTCGACGGCGGCGACGGCCTCGTCCCGCCGGGCCCGGCTTTCGCCCAGCAGCAGCAGGAAGAAAGGCACGGTCGTACCGATCAGCAGCAGCAACAGGCGCCGCCGCAAGCCCAAGGCCATCCCTCATCCCCCAAAAGGCCGGGGGCATGGAGGCCCCGGCCGTTCCCGCCAGGGGACCTTTGTCGCATCCGGATGCCGCATCGTCCAGGGCGCGGACGGAGAGGCTACATAGATAGGATTTGCGCGGAACGATCCCTAGTCGGCGGCCCCCGCCACCACCTGGCCGCCGACGGGACGCTCGGCGTGCCGCGGCATGAGGCGGGAGGCGAAGTAGGCCAGTTCCAGGGCGGGGCCCCGGGCGCGGGCGGCGTCATCCAAGCCCCGGGTGCCGTGGCCGCCCTCGTCGCTTTCATAAAACAGCACGGGCTTGCCCAGCGCCTCCATGCGGGCAGCGAACTTGCGGGCATGGCCGGGGCCCACGCGGTCGTCGTGGGTGGCCGTCATGATCAGGGTTTCCGGGTAGGTGCGCGAGGGATCCAGCCGCTGGTAGGGGGAAATGCTGGCCAGGAAGGCCCGTTCCTCCGGCACCGAGACACTGCCGTATTCCGCCACCCAGGACGAGCCGGCGGCGATGGCCTCATAGCGCAGCATATCCAGCAGCGGCACCTTGATGGCCACCGCCCCCCACAGGTCGGGATGCTGGGTCAGGGCGACGCCCATCAGCAGGCCGCCGTTGGAGCCGCCGCTGATCCCCAGGCGTGCCGGCCGGGTGACCTGGCGTTGAATCAGGTCGCGCGCCACGGCGGTGAAGTCGTCGAAGGACTTCTGCCGGTGGGTCTTCAGCGCCGCCTCGTGCCAGGCGGGGCCGAACTCGCCCCCGCCCCGGATGTTGGCCACGACATAGACGCCGCCCCGGTCCAGCCACAGCTTGCCGATGGTGGCGGAATATGTCGGCAGGCGCGACAGGTTGAAGCCGCCGTAGGCCGTCAGCAGGGTGGGGTTGTCGCCGCTGAGCACCATGTCCTTGCGGTGGACGATGAAGTAGGGGATGGCGGTGCCATCGGTGGAGGCGGCCTGCCACTGGTCCACGGTGTAGGGGCTGGCGTCGAAGCCGGGGCTGCCGGCCTTGACCAGGGTGGCGGCGGCGCTGTCCAGGTCCACGCTCCACACCGCCTGGGGCGTCAGGAACCCGGCCACGGTCACGGTCAGCTTGTCCTTGTCCTCGCTGCTGGACTTGATGCTGACGGCCGACATGTCCGGCAGGTCGACACGGGTCGTCTTCCAGCCGCCGTCGATACGGGTCAGCACCGTCAGGCGGCCGCGCACATTCTCGTCGCTGGTCACGACCAGGTGGGATCTGGCCTTCACCAGGTTGGTCACGGCCTCGCGCGGGCCGGGCAGATAGACGGGGGCCGCCTTCAGCTTGGCCGGGTCGTGGCGGGCGGCATCCAAATCCACCGAGACATAAGAGCCGGCGGGAAAGGTGCGGCCGCTGGCCGTCTGCCAGTCCTGTCCCAACTTGACCACCAGCTGACCGTTGGCCAGCACCGCCAGCTCGGCCAGCGGCGGCAGGCCCAGCTTAAGGGTGTGGCGACCCTCGACCAGGTAATGTTCCGTGGTGAAATAGCTGGGCCGCCGTACCAGCACAATGGCGCGGTGGCCCTGGCGGTCGCGGAAGATGGCCGGGCTGACGGAGGTGTCGGTGACACGGCCCTGGAAAATCTCATGCGCCTGGTCCAGCGGCTGGCCGCGCTGCACCACCTTGACCACGTAGGGATAGCCAGAGCGGGTTAGCGCCGCGTCGCTGGAATCCCAGCCACGGGCCACCAGCAGGGTGTCATGGTCCAGCCACACCACCGTCTGCTTGGCGTAGGGCAGATGGAAGCCGCCGGGCACGTAAGCCTTGGCCACGGGGTCGTATTCCCGCACCTCTACCGCGTCCTCGCCCGTGCGCGACAGCGACACCAGGCAGGTGCGCCCCATGACCACCGGGTCCGCCCCCGGGGCCGGGGGCGGCGCATCGGGATCGACCGTGCCGTAGCAATTGGAACCGGCATAGACATGGCGCACGCCGTCGATGGTGGTGACGGCCGGATCCTTGCCGTCCACCGCCCCGCCCGAGGGCAGCGCGCCACTGCCACCCTCCTCCGACGCCTCATGCGCCAGCAGGGTGGCGGTGGAGATGAAATCGGATAGGGGCGCGTCCTGCGTCAGTTCCGCCAGCGTGCGCTGGTTCTGCCGCGCCACCCAGGCCAGCGCATCCGGCGAGTCGGGCGTTTCCAGCCAGGCGTAGGGATCGGTGTAGGTGGAGGACAGGCCGGACAGCGGGGCCACCGGCTCGACAGCCGGATCTTGCGCGCATGCCGCCAGCGACAGCGCCAAAAGCAAAGCCGGAAGAACACGGGAACAAACGGACGGCATGGGACGCGACAGCCTCGGCGGATCAGGATCCATCCCCCTGGCGACAGCGGCGGCGGCCGGGTCAGGAAGACGGCGGAACGGAGGCAGGGAACTTCTGCCCCCGTTCCAGGATTGATCCCTAATCCTTGAGTTTCCGTAAAAGGTAGGTGAACTCCAGCGCCTGCCGCCTGGCGGTTTCCTTGAGGTTGGCGCTGGCCGCGTGACCGCCCTCGGTGTTCTCGTAATAGAGGTAGGGCAGGCCCATCTCCTTCATCTTGGCCGCCATTTTGCGGGCGTGCCCGGGATTGACCCGGTCATCCTTGGCCGAGGTGACGAACAAGGGTTCCGGATAGGTCACCCCTGCCTTGAGATTATGGTAGGGCGAAATGCCGGCCAGGAAGGCCCTCTCTTCCGGCACCGCCGGGTCCCCGTATTCCCCCATCCACGAGGCGCCGGCGCCGATGACCGGGAAGCGCAGCATGTCCAGCAGCGGCACCTGGATGACGACCGCGCGCCACAGTTCCGGATGCTGGGTGAACTGCACGCCCATCAGCAGGCCGCCGTTGGATCCGCCCTCGATGCCCAGCCGGCGGGTGCTGGTCAGCTTGGTGGCGACCAGGTCGCGGGCCACGGCGACGAAGTCGTCGTAAATGGCCTGGCGTTTGGTCTTCAGGCCCGCCTCGTGCCAGGCGGGGCCGAACTCTCCACCGCCCCGGATGTTGGCCAGCACATAGGCGCCGCCGCGTTCCAGCCACATCTTGCCGGTGGCGCCCAGGTAGCGGGGCAGCATCGGCACCTCGAACCCGCCATAGGCGTACAGCAGGGTCGGGGTGGATCCGTCGAAGGGCACGTCGCGCGGCCGCACGACGAAGTAGGGCACATGGGTCCCGTCGCTGGACACCGCCTCACGCTGTTCCACCACCGCCTTGGACGCGTCGAACTGCGGCGGCGTGGACTTCAGCCTTTCCACCGCCCCGGTGTTGGTGTCGACCAGCGACAGGGTCAGCGGCTCCAGGAAGCCGGCCACGGTGACGAAGGCGCGGTCATGGTCGCGGTCGGTGCCGGTGACGGTGATGTTGGCGTTGTCCGGCAGCTGCAGCTGCGCGCGGCGCCAGCTGCCGTCGGCATTGCGATCGGCCACGTAGACGCGGCCCTTCACATTGTCCGTCAGGCTGATCAACAGGTGGTGCCTGGTGAAGTCCAGGTCGTTCAGGCCTTCGCGCGAGGTCGGCGTGTAGACCGGCGCCGGATGCAGATGGTCCGGATCGGCCGTGGCCGCCGCCAGATCCAGCGCCACGACGGCCCCCTGGGGCACGGCGGTGCCGCCCACGGCCCAGTCCTGCTTCACCTCCACGATCAGCTGGCCCTCGTGGATGCCGTGCACGCGGGCCTTCAGCGGCAAGGCCAGGCGCTTTGGTTGCCCACCCGCCAGCAGATAGGTCTCCACCTCGAAGAAGCTGAGGTTGCGGGTGATCAGCGTGGCCTGGTGGCCCTGGGCGTCACGCATGGTTTCGGCACCGACCGACATGTCCGACGGCTGGCCCCGGAACACCTCCTGCGCCTGGTCCAGCGGCTGGCCGCGCTTCAGCGTCTTGATGACCAGGGGGTAGCCGGCGCCGCTCATGGTGCCAGGTCCCCAGTCGCGGGCCACCAGCAGGGTTTCAGTGTCCGCCCAGGCGACATTCTGCTTGCCGCGCGGCAGGGCGAAGCCGCCGGCCACGAAGGCCCGGCTCTTCATGTCGAACTCGCGGATCGTCACCGCGTCCTCACCCCCGTTGGACAGGTGGACGACGCAGTGGCGACGGGTTTCCTCGTCGCAGTCGGTGCCCTTGAACACCCACTTAACGCCCTCGGCCTTGGCCAGGGCGTCAACGTCCAGCACGGTCTGCCAGTCGGGCTTGTCCTTACGGAAACTGGCCAGGGTGGTGGTGCGCCACAGGCCCTGGACGTGGTCGGCGTCCTGCCAGAAATTATAGACGGCGTCGCCGCGGAAGCTGACGCCCGGCACGCGGTCCTTGCTTTCGGCGATGGCCGTCGCCTCCGCCAGCAGGGCGGGATAGCGCGGGTCGGCCTGCAGCACGGCGGTGGAGCGGTCCGTTTCCGCCTTGGCCCAGGCCAGGGCGTCCGCGTTGTTCATATCCTCCATCCACGCCCGGCTGTCCTCGGGGATGCCGGTGGGCGGCGTGGCGGGTGTGGAATCGGCGAAGGCGGCGGTCGCCCCCAGCATCAGGCCAGGCGACAGCAGAAGTGCGCTGATCGTGTTTTTCATGAACCCCATCCGTGAGGGCGGCCGACCGCTGCCACGGATCGTCCCTGCCCCTGTCTGTTGCCTTTAGTAGTGGGTCAGGACGAGGCCGGATGCAATACGCTGCTTAGGACAAATGGGGGTGACCCGGAAGGAGATCTCAGGCATCGGCCTCGCCGGCCTCGATGACGCCGTCGGCCGACTTGCGGAAGATGGACGGGGTGCCGACGTACAGCAGCACCACGTCCCGGTCCGAGGCGTTGCGGGCGCTGTGCGGCTGCAGGCTGTCGAAATGCAGGCTGTCGCCGGCACCCAGCTTGGCCTTGGTCTTGCCCACCGTTCCCGTCATCTCCCCCTCCACGACGTAGAGGAAATCCTCGCCGTTGCGCTGGTCGGGGGGGAAGGCATGGCCGGGCGGCACCCGCATCAGGATGATGTCCAGCTTGCGGTCCGCCAGGTTGCTGGCCAGATCGATGTAATCCACCGGGCTGTCGACCTCGATGCGCCGGGGCTTGGCCGCACGGTGAACGATGGTGCCGCTGTCCGGCACCTCCATGAAATAGGTGAGGTCCACGGTCAGGGCGTCGGCCAAGGCCAATAGCGAGACCAGCGAGGGCACGCTCAAATCCCGTTCCGCCTGGCTGATGAAGGGTGCGGACAGGCCGGAGCGCTGGGCCACCTGCTGCAGGGTCAGGCCCAGCGCCTTGCGCCGCGCGCGGATGCGGTCGCCCATGGGCATCTGCCGCCGGCGGTCGGTGGCGCTGACGATCTGCATGGCTGTATGCCCCCCTTTAACCCAGGCCATCCCGGCGCCCCCCGGCACCGGCCCGCCGTCACCCCGGTTGGTCCCGGGATATGCGATGGCGGCTTAACGTTTGTCCCTCCCTGGTAATGCGCCCTCGCGCGCAGGTAAAGCCGCCAACCCCCGCCGCCGCCGCATAGCGGCGACGCCCGGGGCGGGACGGTTCAAATTTGTGGATGTGTCAAAATTTTGTATGGGATGACCGAATGACCGCGCCCGGCGATTTGGGGCCCGCTATTCGTCCTTGAACGCGACGCGGACATTGCCCCAAATGCGGCCGCGCACCCGGATGGGGGCGTCCACCTCCTTCAGGCGGACGATGACTCCGCCGCCCATGTCGCGCGAATAGGACTGAACCAGGAAATCGCCGGTGTTGCGGCCAGCGGCCAGGCCGGCGCGGTCGTTGAACAGGCGGCGGTTGCGGCTGTGCGCCATGTTCCAGGTGTAGTCGCCCGGCCGCTGCGGCTGCGACACCCGCTTCATGTGGGTCGGCAGATAACCCGAGGGCACGACGGCGGCGCAGAACTGGATACGCGGGTCGCCCGCCGCCACCGGTTCCTGGATGTCGGGGAACAGGCGGTCGGTGATGGAGGTGTAGGCCGCCATGTATTGCTGCGGGTCGGTGTCGGGAATGGGGTCCAGGTCGTGCGAGAACAGCGCCGTCTCGGTGATTTCGCCCGCCTGCAGGGCCCCTTCCAGCGCTTGGCCCATGCGGCCGGCGGCGCCAAGCGCCAGGTCGATGAAGCCGCGGTGCCGTTCCAGCGCCCGGTCCAGCGTCGCCTTCAGCCGGCCTTGGGTCGCACCGTCGACATGGATGAAGCACAGGTGCAGGCCCAGCTCGCTGGTGCCCGCCACCACCGCCGCCACCGTGCCGACGCCGTCCACGGCCAGCGCCACCTCCTGCTGGTCGGCCAGGGCGGGCAGGCCCTCCGCCGCCACCAGGGCGCCGCGTGCCGACAAATCCTGCAGCCGGCCGGCGTAGGGGCGGCCGTTCACCTGCACCGTCGCCGGCATGTCGCAGGGCACGCGGTCGGCGGCGCGGCGGTCGCCGGCCAGCGACTGGCGCAAGGCGATGGTCATGCGCCGCTTCAGGTCCACCACCGCGGTCTGTGTCTCGCTGACCCGCAGGTCCAGGTCGGCGGCGATGGTGGCGATCTCATCGGACTGCCCCCGGATGCTGCCCACGCTGTGCGACACCTGCCGGGCGGCGCCGGCGGATTCCGACGCGCTGCGCCCGATCTCGGCGTTGGCGGCGGATTGCTGCTCCACGGCCGCCGCCGTGGCGGATGAGGCCTCGTTGATTTCACTGATCACGGTGATGACGGCACGGATGGCGTCCACGCTGGCCGACACGGCGCCGCGCAAGCCCGCCACCTGGGTCCCGATGTCGTCCGTGGCCTTCTGCGTCTGGCCGGACAGCGACTTCACCTCATGCGCCACCACGGCGAAGCCCTTGCCGGCGTCACCGGCCCGCGCCGCCTCGATGGTGGCGTTCAGGGCCAGCAGGTTGGTCTGGCCGGCGATATCGGCGATGAGGTCCGTGACGGTGCCGATCTGGCGCGTCGCCTCCTCCATGCGTTCGATGGCGCCGGCGGCCAGGCGGGCGCTGTCCACGGCGCGGCGGGCCACGTCGCTGGAGCGGGCGGCCTGGCGGGCGATCTCATCCCCGGCGGCGCCCAGTTCCTCCGTCGCGGCGGCGACGTTGCCGGCGTTGCCGCTGGCCTGCTCCGCCGCGGCCGACACGGCCACCGTGTTCTCCCGCACCACCGTCACGGCCTGTTTCAGATGGGCCACCCCATCCACCGCCCGGTGGCTGCCCCGCTCCACCCCCATCCAGGTGGCGGTCAAGTCGGCCTCGATGGCGCGGCAGGTTTCCAGCAGCGCCAGGCGGGCCTCCTCGCGCGTGCGCTCCATCAGTTCCACCCGCTCGTCCGTGCTGAAGGCCAGGCGCGCCCGCAGGGCCCGCAGCGTCGCCGTCATGGCCTGGAATTCCGCCACCGGGTCGGCTGGCATGGCGTGGTCGAATTCCCCCGCCGCCACGGCGGCGAAGTGCCCCTCCACCCGGCCCAGGGCCTGGCGCAGGGTGCGCAGGATCAGGCTGCCGCCCAGCACGGACACGGCCAGCGACACCAGGATGATGGCGGCGTTGGCGCCCAGCCACAGGGCGCTGTCGGCGCCCGCGTCCATCTTTTCGCCAAAGGGCCCGAGGAAACGCAGGCCGCCCGCCACCAAGGTGCAGGCGATCATGGTGCCCATGGTCAGGATCATGCGGCCGCGCACACTGCCGGCGTAGTGGCGCAGGCGGGGCCCCGGGCCATTGGCTACGGCCACGCCATCCTTCAGGGTCCCACGACCGGCGCGAAGCTCCGCATACAGCGCCTCGGCCGCGCGCACCTCATCCCGGCCGGGCTTGCTGCGGATGGAGATGAAGCCGGCGACCGTGCCGCCCTCCATCACCGGCGTGACATTGGCCCGCACCCAATAATGATCGCCAGCCTTGGTGCGGTTCTTGACCAGCCCGTCCCAGGGCCGGCCGGCGCGGATGGTGGCCCACAGGTCGGCGAAGGCGGCCTTGGGCATGTCGGGATGGCGCACCAGGTTGTGCGGTGCGCCGATCAGTTCCTCATGGCTGAATCCGCTGACGCGGACGAAGGCGCGGTTGGCGTAAGTGATACGGCCCGACGGATCGGTGCGGGAAACCAGCAGTTCCCCCTGGCGCAACTCCACCTCACGGTTGGTCACGGGCCCCGTGTCACGCATCGCATCCCTCCCCCGAGTACCTGTCCCAGGCCGTTCCTTTCGCCCTCGATACGGACCTTGGCCTGGCGTCCAGCCTCGCGCCGGAAAGGTTAACCCGACGTAAAGGCTTTAACCGCCTGACCAAAAGTAGTGAATCATCCCCCTAAAAAGTCATTAATCTCTGATATTGAAACTGATAATGATTCTCACTATCGTGGTCTCACCGGAAATCACAGCTGCTAGGCCCGAGATGCCCGACGACCTGATGATCAGCCCCCGTGACAGCCTGCCCCAGCCCGCCCCGCTGGAAGGCCTGAGTTCCGGGGAAAGGCTGCTGGTATGGAGCCTGCGCCACATGGCCCAGCCGTATGCCAGCCCGGCCCGGCGCGGCTGTCCCCTGATCCGCCATGCCTTCCTGCAGGCCTGCGGCGAGGATGCGGACGAGGTGATGGCCACCTTCCGCGCCTTTCTGCTGCTGTACGGTCGCTCGGCCCGGCAACGGCCGCTGGTGGGGTGCCCCGGTTGCCAGGACCTGACGCCGGATGAACGCCAGCTGCTGCGCCTGCTGGCCCTGGCACAGCCCTCCGCCGATCCCACCGTCGCCGCCCGGCTTTATGCCTTGGTGGAGCACCTGATGCGGCCGGGAACCACCGACGGCCTGATGGTGGCATCCCGCGCCATGGCCGGCGCCCTGGGCGCCCACGGCCTCTCCCTGCCGGTGCGGCCCATGGCCCTGGAACGCGTCCCTGCCCATGGCCGCTACGACGCCTGACGCGGCGTGACGCGGTGCCAAGAACGCCGGAGGCGACGATCAGGAATCCGCGCTGAGGTGCACGCGGTTGCGGCCCGCCGCCTTGGCGGCGTAGAGGGCCAGGTCGGCCCGGCGCAGCGCGTCGGCCAGGCCGTCGTCCCCGCCGGACACCCTGGCGGCGCCGATGCTCACCGTCCAGGCCAGGGTGGCATGGCCGTTGACCGGGGCGGCCTCCACCGCGCGGCGCAAGGTCTCGGCCCGGGCGGCGGCGTCCACGGTATCGGCGTCCGGCAGCAGGACGGCGAATTCCTCGCCGCCGATGCGGCCCGCCACCTCGCCTTCGCGCAGCCAGCCTTGCAGCAGGCGGCCGAACTGGGTCAGCACACGATCACCCGCAGCGTGGCCCAAGGTATCGTTGATGGCTTTGAAATGATCGATGTCGATCATCAACAGGGCCTGGGGCTGGCCCGCCTCACGCCCGCGGCGCACTTCCCGCTCCCCCACATCCAGGAAATGGCGGCGATTGGGCAGGCCGGTCAGCACATCGCGGGTGGCCATGTCGTAGAGGCGGCCGGCATAGGCCTTCAGCCGGCCGACCAGGGGGCGGAAGATGAACACTGCCTCGGCCAGCAGGGTGGTCAGCAGGATGGCCAGCACGCCCTGCTGCGCGCGCCGCAATCCTTCGATGCGCTCCGTCGCCTCGGTCTCGAACTGGCGGACGGCCTGGTCCAGCATGGGCATGACGACGTCGCGGGTTTGATCGCGGATGTCGGCGAAGGCGCGGGCGCGGATGTCGGCCGTCCCCTCCGCCCCAGGCCCCTCTGCCCCCGCCAGGATGCGGGCGGCCAGGACCAGGTCGCGGGTACGCCGGTCAAGCTCGGCGGGTGGCGAGAAATAGAGCGTCCGGGCGGCGTCCGACAGGCTGTGGGTGATGCCCATGTCGCCAGTACCGCCCAGTAGCGCCCGGTGCGCCCGCTCCATGGTCGCGGCCGCCTGCAGCAGGGGGACGCGCGCCGCCTCGTCATGGCCTTCGTAAAAGTCGCGGGCCAGCAGGCCGATGCGCTGCGACAGCATGCGCTGGCGGCCGGCGACATTGATGATGGTGCCGCTGTCGCGCTGTTGGGCAATGACATGGTCCAGCAGCAGGTGCACCGATCCCGACAGCAGGGCGATCAGGGACAGGGCGGCGACATAGGCCACCGTCAGGCGGCGCGTCGGGAGGCTGTCGTCGGCACGCGTCATGGTATCAGGGCGGTCCTGCGAAGGGGACGGGCGTCCCCTGGCAGGGATACGGCCGCGCTTGCCAAGTGAAACTGGCCTGATCATCAACCGGACCGTTTCGTATGACAAGCGTCCGCGCCCTGACCAGAGGGCTAGTGCCGGTCCCCTGGGCCGGGATCATCCCTATCCTGTTCGGGGTCTTGCGGCAAAAGGGCCGCGTCACGGTCCTCGCCCCGGGGAACGACCCGCCGGCCCAGGGCGTGGGAACGGGACAGGGCCAGCAGGCGGCCCCGGATATCGATAGCATTCACGTCACGGGTACGGGGCAGGTCACGGGTACGGGTGGGCATGGGCATCCTCTCCGTTCACGTGGGATGGCCGTCAGGCCTGTTCGATGGCCTGCGCGGCCTGATCCAGGGCCTGGGCGATGGCGCGCGCCTGCTCTTCCGTCAGGGTCCCGCCGCGCAGGCGCAAGCGCAAGGCCATTTTCAGGTTTTCCATGGCGCGGATGACGGAAGCCGGGGGCATCCAGCCGCGCACCGCGCTGATCTTGTCCAGCCGTTCCTTGATGGCGGCCAGGACGTGGCGGTTTTCCTCCAGGAAGGCGGCGCCGCTCTCGGTCAGGGTGTAGAGCTTCTTGCCACCCTCGCCCACCGAGACCTCGGTATGGCCCATTTCCTCCAGCAGGGTCAGCGTCGGGTAGACGACGCCGGGGCTGGGGCTGTAGCCGCCGCCGACCTTTTCCTCGATGGCCTTGATGATCTCATAGCCGTAGCGCGGCTTTTCCCGGATGAGGTCCAGGAACAGGAAACGCAGGTCGCCATTCTCGAAGACGCGGGCGGCACCGCCTCGGCCGCCCCGGCCGCCGAAGCCCTCGCCCCGCTCACCCCGGCCCCAATGATCGCCGTGGCCGCCCCAGGCGCCCCAGAAGCCCTCACCGTCGCGGCCCCGGGCGTGGCGGCGCCCCCCCTCGGGGTGCTTGCCGCCATGATGTTTGAAAAAGTGCATGATGTCTCTCGATCCTATCTCGTCTGTTATTCGATATATCGTAACTCAAGATATATCTCGATCCTTTCTTAAGTCAAGACGTCCCCGCCGGAATTTATCGCAGATCATTGACGGGCCCGGCCCGGGGCCCGGATAGTCGGGGCGGAAGATAAGGAAACGCCCATGTCCCAGCCCAGCGACCCCCTGCACAATCCCATGAGCCTGGCCGGCCGGTCCCTGCTGGTCACCGGCGCGTCTGCCGGCATCGGCCAAGCCACGGCCGTGCTGCTGTCACGCCTGGGCGCCCGCGTCACCCTGAACGGCCGGGACGAGGGGCGGCTGGCCGACACCCTGTCGCGCCTCACGGGTGAAGGGCACCGCGTGGCCCCCTTCGACATGGGCGACCTGGACGCCATCCCGGCCTGGATCAAGGAGCAGGCGGCCCTGTCCGGGCCCTTCGACGGGGTGGCGCACTGCGCCGGCATCCAGACGCTGCGCCCCATCCGCATCTTCTCACAGGAATTCTTCGACCAGGTGATGCGGGTCAACCTGGGCTCGTGCCTGGCCCTGGCCAAGGGCCTGCGGCAGAAGGGCGTGCGGGCCGAGCGCTCGGCCATGGTCTTCATCTCTTCCACCGCCGCCACCGCCGCCTCGCCCGCCAACATCGTCTACGCCGCGGCCAAGGGCGGCATCATCGCCGCCACCAAGGGCCTGTCGGCCGAGTTGCTGCCCGACGGCATCCGCGTCAACTGCGTGGTGCCCAGCATCGTCATGACCGACCTGATCGAGCGCGGGTTCGAGAAGCTGAGCCAGGAACAGATCGACCATCTGCAGCGGCTGCAGCCCCTGGGCTTCGGCCATGTCGACGACGTGGCCCACGCCATCGCCTATCTGCTGGCCGACACCGGCCGCTGGATCACCGGCACGGCCCTGACCGTCGATGGGGGGCGCACGGCGTGACGGCCCCCTGGATCAGGCTGGGCGACGCCGCCAGCGTGGCCGGCCATGGCGATTACCTGACGGGCCGGGCGCCGGATGCCGCGGGGGCCGCCATCCCCGTGGTGGTGCAGAACTTCCAGGGTGCCTTGAAAGCCTTCCGCAACGTCTGTTCCCACCGCTACGCCCTGATCCACGACCAGCCGTGCGGGCGTGGCCTGCTGCGCTGCCCCTATCACGGCTGGGTCTATGACGCGGCCGGCGTGCCCATCGGCATTCCCTTCGACGACAGCGACTTCCACCTGGATGCGGAGGCCCGCCGCCGCCTGGCCCTGGCGCCGGTGGGCCTGGCCGTGGCCAACGGCCAGGTGTGGGTGAACGCAGACGCCGCCGCCATCTTCACGGAGCCGGCGTGATGGGGGAAATGCTGCCCGCCCGCTGGTTCGATGATCCCGATTGCCACGCCCGGGAACTGGCGGCGCTGCGCCGGCAATGGCTGTACGTCGGCACCCGGTTCGACACACCCCTGACACGTACGGTACTGGGCACGCCCGTCACCGTGACCGCCGCGCTCACGGCCACGGATGGCCAGGGCCGCGCGCTGGAAGTGGACGCCTGCGGCGCCTTCGTCTTCGTGCGGCTGGAAGGCGGCGGCCCGGGCCTGGCCGACCACCTGGGGCCGGTCGCGGGGCATCTCGCCCGGCTGTCGGGCCAGTGCGACCAGCCCATCGCCGAGGACACCGTGGAGTTCGCCGCCAATTGGAAGGCGCTGGTGGAAAACACCATGGACGATTTCCACGGTTCCACCGTCCACCCCACCACCATCCACCCCGCCGTCCATGCCGACTGGCAGACGCATCTGGAAACCACCCGCCACGGCCGCCACAGCACATCCAGCTGGCTGCTGTCCGAAGGGACAGAGACATGGTGGCGGCGCATCGACGGCAAGATGGGCCTGCGCCGCGTGACCGACCACGCCCGCTATGATCATTGCTTCGTCTTCCCCAACCTGTACGTGGCCAGCTTTTACGGCGCCATGGTCATCACCCACACGGTGACGCCCCTGGCGGCGGACCGCAGCCGCCTGGACTGGCGCCTGTTCCTGCCGGTCACGACCCCGGAAAAGCCGGCCGTGGCCGCCTTCCGCCGGTCACTGACCAGTGTGCTGGCCGGGTCCGCCCGCACCGTGATCCTGGAGGACCAGCCGCTGTGCGAACGGGTGCAACAAGGGCGGGCGGCAGCCCTGGGCCCCGGTATCCTGGGCCGGCGTGAGCGCCGCATCGCCGACTTCCACCATGCCTGGGCCCGCGCCCTGGGACTGGACGCCCCGCCGCTGCCGGCGGACGCGCCCTATGAGGAGAATGCCGTATGACCCTCAGCTATCGCCGGCCGACGGAGGAGGACGCCCGGCTGCTGCTGGACTGGCGTCTGCGGCCCGACATCTCCCGCCACCTTTTCACACAGGTGGAGGATGACATGGGGAAGCAGCGGGCCTGGCTGGCGCGCAGCAACGCGCGCGACGACTATCACCACCGCATCATGATGGTGGATGGGGTGCCGGTGGGTTACGCCTCCATCACCATCACCCACGCGGCCTGGGGCATCGCCACCCTGGGCGCCTACATGGCCGACCGGCGCGGCCGCACCGGCTCGGCCCCGCTGAACTTCGCCCACGCCCTGAACCATGTCTTCTACGCCTTGGGCCTGCGCAAGGTGGTGAACCAGGTCATGGCCGACAACGACCGTGTCCTGCGCGGCCAGACCATGCTGGGCTATCGCCATATCGGCGTGCTGAAGGACCATGCCGTGAAGGAAGGTCAGGCATACGATGTCCATCTGTTCGAGATATCGGCGGGCGAATGGGCGGAAAAGCGCCTGAAATTCAGGGAATACGCCGATTGGGATGGCCATATGTGGCCCCCTGGCTAAAAGGCGGATAGGCCGCAAGGTCTCTTGGTTAACGGTCGTGGAAGGGACAAGCAGTTAGTTCCCAGGGCAAGGCCCCCGACTATGATCCCGACCGACCATCCCCCCGTCGTCGTCCCCCGCCGCGTGGCGCTGTTCGCCCATTTCGACCGCGACGGCCAGATCGACGACCATGTCCTCTATTACCTGCGCAGCCTGCGCGAGGTGGCGGAGCGCATTCTGTTCGTTTCCGACGGCGCCCTTATGGAAGGCCAGGGGGAGCGGCTGGCGGGCCTGGCCGAACTGGTCCACGCCGGCCGCCACGGCGCCTATGACTTCGGCAGCTGGAAGCTGGGCTTCCAGGCCCTGGGCGCCGACCTTGCCCTTTACGACGAGGTCATCGTCGCCAACGACAGCTGCTATGGCGGCGTGTTCCCCTTCGCCCCGGTGTTCGACACGATGGCGGGGCGGGACTGCGACTTCTGGGGGCTGACCGATGGGCTGGTGGATGGCGACATCCGCTATCTGACCAGCAACTTCCTGGTCTTCCGCCCGCCGGTGACCAGCCATCCGGAATTCACCCGCTTCTGGGACGAGGTGACGCGGCAACCCGACAAGGCGGCCGTCTGCCGCGCCTACGAATTTGGCCTCAGCCAGCGGCTGCTGGCCCTTGGTTTCCGCCCCGGCCGCTACCTGCCACGGCCTTTTGTGGCCAAGGAGCTGTACTCCGACGTCTATTTCGACGCGTGCCTGGAGACATACCGCATGCCCCTGGTGAAGGTGGCGGTGTTCAGCCAGAACCAGCAGCGCGTGGCCCGCCTGCGCGACCGGCTGGAGCGCATGGCCCAGTACTACCCCGTCAACCTGATCGAGGCGCACGTGGCCCGCCTGTGCGGCACCCCCCATCCCGTCATCCACGACCTACCCTGGCGGCAAGAGCGCACGCGCCTGGCCCCGCTGCCCGGCACGTACAGGCGCAGCAAGTACAGCCGGAGCCTGCGCTGGTGGCTGTGTTACATCCGCGTCCTGGGCGTGCCGGTGTTCGCCACCGCCCGGCGGGTGCGGGCGGTGGCGTAGCGCGGCTTAGGGCACAGCTCAGGGCGCGGGTCAGGCGGCCCGGATTTCCGACAGGAAGCGGACCACTTCCGACCGCAACGCGTTGGACTGGCTACCCAGGGAGCGGGCGGCGGCCAGCACCTGGGACGCCGCGGCACCGGTTTCACCCGCCGCCCCCGTTACCCGGGTGATGTTCGACGACACCTCCTCGGTACCTTGCGCCGCTTGGGTAACGTTGCGGGCGATTTCCAGCGTGGTTGCGTTCTGTTCCTCGACCGCCGCCGAAATGGTGGCCGAAATGCCATTCACCTCCTCGATGGTGCCGCTGATGCCGTGGATGGCGGCGACGACACCGCTCGTGGCCTCCTGCATTTCCTGAATTTGGCGGGCGATGTCCTCGGTCGCCCGCGCCGTCTGGTTGGCCAGGCCTTTCACCTCGCTGGCGACGACGGCGAAGCCCTTGCCGGCCTCGCCGGCCCGGGCCGCCTCGATGGTGGCGTTCAGGGCCAGCAGGTTGGTCTGGCCCGCGATGGATTGGATCAGTTCCACCACGGTGCCAATGCGCTGCGCCGCGTCCGCCAGCCCCTGGACCAGGGCGTCGGACCGGGTCGCGGCCTGCGCCGCCTCGGACGCCACGCTGCTGGACCGGGCAGCTTGCCGGCTGATCTCCTGGATGGAGCTGGTCATTTCCTCCGCCGCCGATGCCACGGTCTGCACGTTGGCGGAGGTCTGTTCGGCCGCCGCAGCCGTGGCGGCGGCCTGGGCCTTGGTGCGCTCCGCCACGTCGGTCATGCTCTGCGCGGTCGAGTCCAGTTGGACTGCGGCGCCGCTGACCGCCTCAAGAATGCCGGCGACCGCGCCGTCGAAGCCCTGGACCAGCCGGTCCACCGCCTGGGCGCGGCGCAACTTGGCCTCTTCCGCCTGGCGCTGCTCCGCCGCCAGCCGGTCCGCCTCGATGGCGTTCTGCTTGAACACGTCCAGCGCGCGGGCCATGGCGCCCACTTCGTCCCGGCGCTGCAGGCCATCGACCATGATGCCCCGGTCGCCCTCCGCCAGCCGGCGCATGCGGTCGGTCAAGGCCGCGATGGGGGCAGCGATCGTACCGGACAGCATCAGCGCGGCCAGGATAGCCACCACGATCGCGGCGATACCGCCCAGCACCGTGGTCCAGTAGGTCATGTGGAAGGCCGCCTGCTGCTCGTCATGCCGCTGGTCCAGCAAGCCCCGCTCCGCCGCCGTGATTTCGGCCACCTTGGCGCGGATGGCATCCATTTGTGCCTTCCCGCCGTTCACCGACTCCAGCGTACGCGCCTGGTCCCGCTGGTCCGTCTTCATGCGCGCCACCAACTTTTCCGCATAGTCGCTGCGCCATGCGCGGGCAAGACGGTCCATATCATCCAGGCGTCGCTGCTGGGCCGCGTTATCCGCAGTCAAGGTGCGTGCGGTGGCCATCGCCTGAGCATAGGCCTTGGCCCCACTGTTGTAGGGAGCCAGCACCGCCTCGTCCGCCGCCACCAGATATCCCCGCAAGCCAGTTTCCTGGTCGACAAGGGCGGCAAGCGCCCCATCGACGGCGTCCAGCACCTGGTAGCTGTGCGCCGTCCATCCGGTGCTGTCCTGGATGAAAGACACGCGGGTGTAGGTCAGGCCGCTGACCACGAAGGAGATGACCAGAACCAGAGAGAAGGCCGCAGCCAGCTTCCCCAGGATTCGAAGATTGCTCAGCAACGTCATGACGCACGCTCCGCCAGGTGGATTTCACCCAGGGATTACGCAAGGAGGGTAGGTTTCAGACCACAAGACCTTGGTTTTGCTACAAAGGTGGTATTCCAGACGATGGATACGCCCACGGCCAGGGGACGTATTATGCGGGTGGGGCGACCCCTGGCCGAGGGAGTAGGCCATTCGGACGCCATCCTAATCGTCTGCCAAGATCCGCCGCAGCCGCGCCAGCGTACGGGTGAAGACGCCGGTGTCGCTCAGCGCCCGGGACAGCACCAGGGCGCCTTGGATGCCAGCCACCACCTCCTCCGCGTCGGCCTGGGCCTGGTCCGGGTCACGGCCAGCCCGAACCAGGGCCGCGGCCAAGGCCCGGACCCAGGCGGCGAAATAGCCATGCACCTGCTCGGTGAACAGGTCGCGGGCGTCGCCCAGGGCGAAGACGCCCACGACACACACCCGCTGGCCGGATCGGAAATAGGCGTCGGTGGCCTGGAACATGGCCTCCACCGCCTTCAAGCCGCCCTCCGCCTGCTCGAGCGGTTCAAAGACGTGGGCGCGGAACCAGCCGTCGATATGGGCCAGCACCACCTCCGCCATCTCGGCCTTGCCGCCGGGGAAGAAATTGTAAAGGCTGCCCTTGCCCAGGCCCGTGCGGGCGGTGATGGCCGACAGGCTGGCGCCTTCGAAGCCGTGGTCGCGGAAGACCTCGGCCAGGACGGGGATGACGTCCTGGCGGTCGGCGAGGGTGCGCGCCATGGCTTACAGGCCCAGGTCGCTGAGGCTGGGGTGGTCATCCGGGCGGCGGCCTAGCGGCCAGTGGAATTTGCGGTCCGCCTCCTTGATGGGGTGTTCATTGATGCTGGCGTGGCGCGCCTGCATCAGGCCGTCGGCGTCGAACTCCCAATTCTCATTGCCATAGGCGCGGAACCAGTTGCCGCTGTCGTCGCGATACTCGTACGCGAAGCGTACGGCGATGCGGTTTTCGGTGTATGCCCAGATTTCCTTGATCAGCCGGTAGTCCATTTCCTTGGCCCACTTGCGGGCCAGGAAGGCCTCGATCGCCGGGCGGCCGGTGACGAATTCCGCCCGGTTGCGCCAGCGGCTGTCGACCGTGTAGGCCTGCGCCACCTTGGCGGGATCGCGGCTGTTCCAGCCATCCTCGGCGGCGCGCACCTTCTGGATGGCGGTCTCTAACGTGAAAGGCGGCAGGGGCGGACGGGGCATCGGAACCTCCATGGGTTAAGCTTTGTACCGATCGGTACGTGGTTGACCAATTGGTACAGTGAAGCCCAGCCGTTGGCAAGGGGCTTTTTCGCCCCGTCCGCGTTTTCAGCGTAGAGCCATCAGGCGACGGCGCGCAGGGGGGCCGCCACCGCCACCAAATCCTCGATGCTGACCAGCGGCATGCCGTGGGTTTCGGCATAGACCACCAGATCGGGCAGGCGGGCCATGCTGCCGTCCGGCTTCATCACCTCGCACAGCACGCCGGCGGGGGTGCGCCCGGCACGACGCACCAGGTCAATGGTGGCCTCGGTATGCCCGCGGCGGGCCGCCAGCCCGCCGGGATGGGCGCGCAGGGGGAAGACGTGGCCGGGGCGGGCCAGGTCTTCCGGCTTGGCGCCCTCGGCGATGGCCGTGCGGATGGTGGTGACACGATCCGCGGCTGAGACACCGGTGGTGACGCCGGTCTTGGCCTCGATGCTGACGGTGAAGGCGGTGCCGTAGCGCGAGGAATTGGCGCCCACCATGGGCGGCAGGTCCAGGACGCGGGCACGTTCGTCGGTCAGCACCAGGCAGACGATGCCGCTGCAATCGCGGATCAGCAGCGCCATCTGTTCCACCGTCAGGCTGTCGGCGGCGTAGATGACGTCGCCTTCGTTTTCACGGTCGGCATCGTCGACGACGATCACGCCCTGGCCCGCCTGGATGGCGGCCACGGCGCGGGCCACCCGGGTTTCGGCGTCGCCGAACCGGGACAGCAAATCGTCGTCGTGGGTGGGGGTCGGGATAGGGGAAATCTGACTCAAGGGTCTCACTCCGTTGAACAATCGGGCGAGCCTGAATCAGGGCAAAAAGAGACTATGGGCGGACGGAAATCCCCCCGAGGCAGGCCCCATGCGCGGACGCGTGCCCAAACCTGAAGCCCGGCAGGGCCCCAGGGGGTGCGCCCGCACATCGCGGGCCGGCTCATCCTCTTCCATCCGGACTGTAACCGTCGGCCCCGGCGTTTCACCGGGTCTGCTGACCCCGTGGGCGTCACCGCCCCCGGGCGCTCGCGGGCTCCCCCTCCATCAAGAGGGGATACCGCCGGTCGGGATTTCACCCTGCCCTGAGAACAAGCGTGTCGCCATCCGGCGATGGCCGGATGGCCTGTCGATAGGACAATCCCGCGCCCACCCTGTCAACACGCAGACGGTTGGAATTTCCTCATGGGCCTTATGAGGAGCCGGGGCCTTGCGCCAAACGACACAGGAAGCCAAGGGCGGGGCCGCCGGTGCGCAGCAGGCCTTTGTAGCGGGCCACCGGTTCCGGCACCGTGCGCAGGATGTGGGCGAACTGCGCCGCCTCGGTCGCGGTCAGGTCGGCCAGGGCGCGCTGATAGGTGCGGATGGTGAACAGTATGGCGCCGGTGGCGGGCAGCCGGCGCAGGGTCTGGCGTTCGATGCGCAGGAACAGGCGGTGCCCGGCGTTGTCGGCGGTGATGGCGCCGTCGGCGGCGGTGTGCGCCACCTCATCCGGCTGGAACAGGGCGGGGTCATCGTTCAGGCCCCAGTTCATGCGCCATACCGGCCGTTCCGGCGCCAGTGTTTCCAGGAAGCGGTCCACCGGCCGCCCCAGCTTCTCGCCATACAGGGCCACCGGCGCGTGGATGCCGGCCATGGGCCGCCCCAGCTTTTCATGCAGGCGCCAGCGGTTGGGGAAGCACAGCACGGCGGCGGCCAGTACCGGCACGCCATCAGGGCCCGGCAGCAACAGGCAGAGATCCTCCGCCACCAGGCGGCCGGCGACCTCCAGCGGATTGGGGCCGGCGTCCGCCAAGTCCCACGCCTCCCCGGTGATGTGGCAGGTGAAACGGTGCCCCTCGCGGGCGTAGGCACGCGGGAAGTGATGGGCCAGATGGTCCGCCAGCAACGCCAGCACTTCCCCCTGGGCCACCTCGCTGCCCGGCAGGAAGCCGGTCACGGCCGCGTGCCGCTGGGCCAGCAACTGGCGGCGCTGTGCCAGCAGGGCGGGGCCGCTGTCGTCCACCATCAGCCACCGGGCGGGGTCCAGGGCCATCAGCCCCATGGCCATGCGCCAGTCGCCGCCGTCGAACGGCCAGCACGGCTGCTCCCGCGGCAGGTCCCAGGCGTTCACGGGCGTCAGACTTCCAGCGGCGCGAAATCGTCCGGCATCTCCGCCAGCGTGGGCTCGGCGATGGGCCCGACCTCCGCCACCAGGGTGCCCCAGGACCACCCGACGCCGAAGCCGGCCATCAGCAGCTTCTTGGGGCCTTCCGCCAGCATGGGGCCCAGGCGGTGGCAGATGGCCAGCGGGACGGAGGCCGAACTGGTGTTGCCGAACTTCTCCATGTCGATCAGGAAGCGCTCGGGCGCCGCCCCGATCTTCTTGCGGATGTGGTCCAGCATCATGCGGTTCGCCTGGTGCGGGACGATCATATCCAGATCGTCCAGCGTCACGCCGGCATGCTCCATGGCCTCGCGCAGCAGCGGCGGGACAGCGCGCAAGGTGAAGGTGAAGACCTCCGCCCCGTTCAGGTGCAGACGGGCGTCGCGGTAGAGGCGCTTGTGCTCCTCCTCCGACCAGGGCTCCTCGCCCGGGATCAGGCAGTCGCGCTTGCCCCCGGCCTTCACGAAGATGTGCTTGGCCCCGCTGCCGTCGGTGCCCAGGATGGCGTGGATGGGGGGCGCGTCGGCATCCACCTCCAGCGCCGTGGCGCTGCCGGCATCGCCGAACAGCGGAAGGGTGGCGCGGTCATCCGGGCGCAGCCAACGGGCGGAGTTGTCGCCGGCCAGCACCAGGGCACGCCGCGCCGTGCTGCCGCCCAAGAGGCGCGCCGCCATCCAGGTGCCGTAGGCGAAGCCGGAACAGCCCAGCGGCACGTCGAAGGCCGCCGTGCTGGTGGGCAGGCCCAGGCGCCGCTGCATGACGGCGGCGGTGACGGGCAGCACGTAATCGGCATCCTGGCTGACGAAGATCAGAAGGTCGACCGAGGCCGGGTCCCAGCCCAGCTGTTGCATCAGCCCCTCGGCCGCCGCCACGCACATGTCCGACGCCATGTAGGGCCGGGGCAGCAGGCGCCGCTCAGCCACGCCGATGGTGGCGTAGAGCTTCTTCGCCTCATCTTCCGTGAACAGGGTGTGGTCTTCCAGGTAGGAATGCCGTTCCTTCGGCACCACGGCCCGGAAGCCCTTGATCCGCACGCCTTCGACGATGGCCTTCACCGCAACCCGCCCTGAGAGAAGTGTCCTTAGCTGCTATACTATGGCCATTCCCGCCCCGATGCCAAAGGCCCTCTGTTGAGCACCATCTTGATCCGCGCCGACGCCACCGCGTCCATGGGCACCGGCCACGTCATGCGCTGCCTGTCGGTGGCGGAGGCCTTGCGGGAACGGGGGGTATCACCCCTGTTCGCCGCGGTGGACCTGCCGCCGGCCCTGGCGCATCGCCTGGATGCCGCCGGCTTCGGCGTCAGCCTGCTGGCGGGCCCGGCGGCAAGCGGGGCAGACCTGGCCGACCTGGCCGAACAGATCCGCCGGCATGCCGCCCGCGCCGTGATCCTGGACGGTTATCACTTCAACGATGCCTATCGTGCCGGACTGGCGGCGCTGGGCAAACCGGTCATGGCCTTCGACGACGGGCCGGGCACGCGGCCCCTGCACGCCCGGCTGATCGTGAACGCAGGCGCGGCGGTGGATGAGGCCGCCTATCGTGCCGCCAATCCGGATGCCGTGCTGGCGCTGGGGCCCGCCTATGCCCCCCTGCGGGCGGAGTTCCGCCGGGCGCGCGGCCAGGCCCTGCCCCCCCTGGACCGCCGTCCCCGCCTGCTGCTGACCTTCGGCGGCACCGACCCGGCGGGCCTGACCCTGCCCTGCCTGAAGCGCCTGGCCCCAGCCCTGCCTGCCGGCGTCGGCCTGGACGTGGTGGTGGGCGGCAGCAACCCCAACACCGACTGCATCCGCACCGCCGGGGACCGCTACCCCAACACGGTTGTGCACGTGGAGACTCCGCGCATGGCCGAGCTGATGCGCGAGGCCGGCCTGGCCCTGTCCGCCGCCGGCGGCACCTTGGGGGAGTTGGCCTGCCTGGCGGTGCCCACGCTGCTGGTGGTGGTGGCGGACAACCAGGCCAGCAGTGCCGGCGCGGTGGCGGCATCAGGCAAGGCCCGGGTCATCGACGCGCGCGGCATGGACAAAGCCGAGGCGGCGGAGCGCATCACGGCCGACGCCCTGGCGCTATGGGCCCATGCCGACGCACGCGCGGCCCTGAGCCACCGCATCGGCGAGGGCGATGGCGGCCAGATGGTGGACGGGTTGGGCGCGGTGCGCATCGCCGACGCGTTGCTGGCCCTGCCAGCCTGATCGCCGTTATGGTCGCCGCATGACCCCGCCCGATCCCGACGCGCTTTCGCCATCCGACCGCATCCTGCTGCGCCTCATCGCCCTGATCGGACCGCTGCCGCCGGCCCGGGCGCTGCTGGACTGCCTGAACCAGGCGCGCGTCAGCCCCACCCTTTGGACCCATGAGGCGCTGATAGAGGCTCAGAACAGCCTGCGCCGCCACGGCCTGCTGAACAACAAGATGGCCTGCCCGCCCGCGCTGGCCCACGCCGTGGCCATCGCGGCGCTGGAAACGGCGGAGGGCAAGGCCCTGGCCATCGCCATCCGTACCCAGCTGCCCGGTGAATCGAAAAGCTATTGGGACCCCAAGCTGGTGGAGATCGATTTCGCGCGTGGCCTGAGGTTGGCCGCGTTGCAGAACGATGGGGCGGAGGTCCAGCGCCTGCTGGGCCTGGTCAGGCGTCCCGCCCATGCGCTGCCGGAGCTGTTCAATCGCCATTTCACGCTGGTGCCGCTGGGGATCGACTGGCTGGCCGGACGCGCGCCGGTGATCCAGGCGACGCTGCTGGCGGCGAAGCTCGGCCATTGGATGGCCACGGCGGAAATGTCGCCGGATCTGCCGGCCCTGGTCGACCACGCCCAGGCGCACCAGATCCTGCGCCGCGATTGCTTCACCCTGATCGCCGACTTCCGGCTGTTGAGCGGGCAATTGCCAGCGTTGCAAGCGTTGCTGGCGGATACGCCCACTCCGGAGGCGGCCCTGCCCTATGCCGCCGCCCACGCCCTGCTGTCGGAGGACGCGCCCCGCGCCCGCGCCCTGTTCGGCGAGGCCGTGACGCAGCACCGCCGGGCCCTGCGCAAGCGCAAGGGCGGCCTGCCTGGACACCTTGGCGTGCTGCACCTGTGCGCGCAATTGGCCGGGGGCGATCCGACCCAGCACGCCACCATCCCCACCCTGGCGCAAGACCACATCCAGGCCGGCCAGATCCCGCTGGGCTCCATGGCCATCGAGGCCCTGGCCAGCCTGTCCGCCAACAAGCCGGAAGCGGCGCTGAACAGCGTGAAATGGCTGCTGAGCGCCACCGACACCATGGCCCGGCCCTCCCCCCTGGGCCTGGGGCTGGTGGCCGTGGCGGCGGCCGTGGTGGATGCGGCGCTGGCCCGCCAGCATGCCGACGCCTGGGACCAGTGGTTCCGCCATCTGGCCCCCACCATGCCCCTGGCCGCCGACCTGATGGCGGAGGTGCTGGCCCGGGTGGCCAACGACCCGACCCCCTATCAGATCCATCTGGCACGGCCTGACAGGCGCGTGACGCTGCGCTTCCTGACCCTGCTGCCGGTCAAGGAACCGTGGGAGCGGGCGCTGGAGAGCCTGGAGACGCTGCTGGAACCGCCGGCGCCGGTGGAAAGGAAAACGACGGGCAAGCGCCTGGCCTGGCTGGTCGATCCCAGCAGCGGGGCGGTGGAACCGGTGGAACAGGTGCAACAGCGAGGCCCCACCAAAAGCCCGACCCAGGGCTGGAGTGTGGGCCGGCCCATCCCGCTGAAGCGCCTGTACCAGGGTGACGCCCAGCTGACCTATCTGGATGAGTTCGACCGGCGCGTCATCGCCACCATCGCCCGCGATTACGACGGCTGGGGCCATGGCCGCTCCCGCTACGACTATTTCCTGCCACCACGCGACACGCTGCCGGCCCTGGTGGGCCATCCCCGCGTGTTCTATCGCCGCGAGCCGGGACCGCCGGTGGAGTTGGTGCTGGCGCGGCCGGAGCTGGTGCTGGCCGGCACTCGGGGCGGCTACCGCCTGGCCCTGTCGCATCCGGCCGAAGAGGTGGACGCGATCATCGAGGTGGAGGGGCCCACCCGCTGGCGCGTGGTGGTGATCGACGACAAGGCCGTGGCGGCGGGCAAGCTGCTGGGTGCGGACGGCATCACCGTGCCGGCCATGGCGCGTGACCGCCTGGCCGCCATCGCGCGCTCCCGCATGCCCGACCTGCCGGTGCGGGTGGAGGCCGCAGACCTGGACGAGGGCCGGACGGAGGCGGGCGACCCCGCCCCGGTGGTGCGCCTGCGCCTGCTGGACCCAGGTCTGAAGGTTACGCTGGTCGTGCGACCGCTGGGCCCCGACGGCCCCCATTTCGCGCCCGGCCAAGGCAGCAGCCGCGTCACCGGCAACGGCCGGCGTGCCCTGCGCGACCTGGCGGCGGAGGAACGCCTGGCCCAGGCCCTGGCCGATGCCTGCCCCAGCCTGGGTGGCGAAAGCCGGGAATGGGAGCTGGAAGGCCTGAGCGCCGCGCTGGAATTCCTGAGCGAGCTGAAGACCCTACCCCAGCCGCCGGCCCTGGAATGGCCGGAGGGGCAGAAGCTGACCCTGCGCGGGGACGAGGCCGGCGCCAGCCATTTCAGCACCACGGTCAAGAGCACCGAAAGCTGGTTCGCCGTGGCTGGGGCCCTGAAGCTGGACGAAGGGCTGGTGCTGGACCTGAAGGACTTGCTGATCCGGCTGGAGGATGCGCCCGGCCGTTTCGTGCCCCTGGGCGACGGCCAGTTCGTGGCCCTGGACCGCCATTTCCGTCAGCAGCTGGACCGGTTGATGCGCCTGGGCGGCCAGAAGGTGCCGCGCGCCGCCGGTGGCGCCCTGCGCGGCCTGGTCGAGGAAGCAGCCTCGGCCCAGGTGGACCAGGCCTGGCGCGCCTTCATCCAGAACCTGGACGACACGGCGGCCTGGCAGCCGCGCCTGCCCAACGGCCTGACCGCCGAACTGCGCGAGTACCAGGCGGAGGGTTATTTCTGGATGAGCCGCCTGGCGCGCCTGGGTGCCGGCGCCCTGCTGGCCGACGACATGGGCCTGGGCAAGACGGTGCAGGCGATAGCCCTGATGGCGGCCAAGGCCGGCGACGGCCCCATGCTGGTGGTGGCCCCCACCTCCGTCGCCGGCAACTGGCAATCGGAACTGGCCCGCTTCGCCCCCGGCCTGACCGTCCACCGCCTGGCCGAGACAGGCGGGCGGCAGGAGGTGCTGCGCGCCCTGGGGCCCGGCGACGTGCTGGTCACCACCTATGGCCTGCTGGTGCGGGAGGAGGCGCTGCTGGCGGCCGTGCCCTGGGCCGTGGCCGTGCTGGACGAGGCACAGGCCATCAAGAACCCGGATACGCGGCGCGCCCAGGCCGCCCGCGCGCTGAGCGCCGGTTTCCGCCTGGCCCTGACCGGCACGCCGGTGGAAAACGATCTGGAAGAGCTGTGGAGCCTGTTCCAGTTCACCAACCCCGGCCTGTTGGGCAGCCGCAAGGCCTTCGCCCAACGCTTCGGCACCCCCATCCAGGCGGCGCGCAGCCCCGGTGCCCGCGCGGCCCTGCGCGCGGTGGTCCAACCCTTCCTGCTGCGCCGGACCAAGGGCGCCGTGCTGGCCGAACTGCCGCCGCGCACGGAGCAGACCCTGCTGGTCGAGCGTGGCGCGGAAGAGATCGCCTTTTACGAGGCGCTGCGCCGCCGCGCCCTGGAAAAGCTGGAGGAGATGTCGGGCGAGCGGTCCCGCATCCACATCCTGGCGGAGATCACCCGCCTGCGGCAGGCCTGCTGCCACCCCGACCTGGTGGCGGCCGACGCGCACTTGCCCTCTGCCAAGCTGGACGCCTTCCTGGAGCTGGTGGACGAACTGCGCGAGGGCGGCCACCGCGCCCTGGTGTTCAGCCAGTTCATCGGCCACCTGGCGCGGGTGCGCACGGCCCTGGACCGCATGGGCGTCACCTACCAACTGCTGGACGGTAGCCTGACGGCGGCGGAACGGCAGCGGCGGGTGGCGGCCTTCCAGGCCGGCGAGGGCGAGTTGTTCCTGATCAGCCTGAAGGCCGGCGGCGTGGGCCTGAACCTGACGGCCGCCGACTACGTCATCCATCTGGACCCGTGGTGGAACCCCGCCGTGGAGGACCAAGCGTCCGACCGCGCCCACCGCATCGGCCAGCGCCGGCCGGTGACCATCTATCGCCTGATCCTGAAGGGCAGCATCGAGGAAGGCATCGTGGCCCTGCACGGCCGCAAGCGCGACCTGGCCGACGCCCTGCTGCAGGACGCTGATGCCGCCGGCCACTTGTCGGACGAGGATCTGCTGGCCTTGATCCGGGGTGTGGGCTGAGCGGCGGGCCTGTGGCAGGCTACCGCCATGACCCAGCCCGCTTCCATTTTCGACATCGTGGACGAGGACGCCAAGCGTTGCGCCATTAAGGAGGCACGCGCGTCGGTTGCCGCTGGCAACGTCGTGGATCATGATGTCGTTGTGGAATGGCTTGAGCAGTTGCTGGCGGGAAAGAAAGTTCCCCCGCCCTCCTCCTCCGGGCAAACTTGAAGCGAATTAGCTGGTCCATCGATGCGCTGGGCGACGTGGATCGACACGTCGCCTATATCGCGGCTTTCAATCTTGTCGCCGCCGAACGGGTTTTGCGGGCGTTGCTGACCACGGCGAACAGCCTGCTCACCTTCCCAAATCGGGGCCGTCGGGGCAGCGTACCTGGGACGGGAGTTGCTGGTCTTTCCGCCCTACGTGATCATCTACGAAGTCATGGACGATGAGATCATCATCCTGCGCGTCTGGCACGGGGCGCAGGATCGGGGCTGATCCGGCACTACCAGTGCCGATCCACCCAGATCCATGCCTCGATGAAGCCGCCCAGGACGGCCAGCAGAGCCACGGTCAGGCCCAGGCTGCGGGCGAATTCGCCGAACTCGCCCTGCTTATGGGCGCTGCGCGCGGTCAGCAGCAGGTAGGCCGCCACCATGGCACCGATGATCACCCAGACGGAGACGCCGTGGATCCAGCCGCTGACGGTGTCGCTGAGGTCGTAGTACCAGTCGGGCATAGGGCCGGGTCCAAGAGAAAAGGGCGGGGCGCCCCGTCGGAACGCCCCGCCCCCTTTAGACGATAATGCTCAGTTGCGATAGGCCGGCGGCAGAGCCGCGTCGGGCGTCTGGTAGCGATGGGCCAGATCCTGCGCCCGGCTGGTCAGGGGCGCCTCGGTCCCGCGGACGAAGACATGCTCCGCCACCGACAGGATTTCCAGGGGGTCGCCGGACCACACCACCAAGTCGGCATCGCGGCCGGGTTCGATCGTGCCCGCCCGGTCATTGAAGCCGAAGACCTTGGCCGGGGTGGCGGTGATGGCCGCCAGCGCCGCCGGCCACGGCATGCCGTGGGCGACGGCGTTGCCGGCGTTGTAGCGCACCTGGCGGGCGTAGTGGCCGACGTAGGGCCCCTTGATCACCACGGTGGCGCCGGCCGCCTGCAGGATGGCGGCGTTTTCCAGCCGCGCGTTCAGGCTTTCGAAGTCACGCGGCAAGTTGGCCAGGGGATCGACCACCACCGGCACGCCCGAGGCCGCGATCTCCGGCGCCATCATCCAGCCTTCCTCCACCCCGTCCAGGATGAGCTTCAGCTTCAGCCGCTTGCCCAGCTCTAGGGTGCGGCGGATGTCCGCGACCCGATGCACGCCCACCAGCAGGGGCATCTTGCCCTGGATGACCGGAAGCAGGGCCTCAAGGTCCTCCTTGCTCTGGCGGTAGGGCCGGTGGGTGCCATGCTCATACCCGCCCTTGTTGGCGGCGTAGCTGGCCGCCTCCTCCAGGCTGGATTCCAGCAGCTGCAGCACGCCGCCATGACTGCCGCCCAGATGCTCCATGGCCTCGGTGCCCACGTCGACCACCAGCACGGCGCGACGCTTGGTGATGCTGTCGGTGCCGCCGGACATATCGACCACGGCCGCCTGGCCGGCGAACAGCTTCTCGCCCTTCTTCTCGCCCCGTCCGGACAGCTCCGGCGTGACCAGCGCCCGGGTGACGCCGCCGACGCGGGCCACCGGCACCAGCATGGAGGCGGGGTTGATGCCCAGCGACACGTCGAAGGAGGCCGACATCTCGGCCGTCGCCCCGGCGAAATCGTTGCTGGAGGCCTCGCCCTCCACCTCGCCGGCGCCCAGGCTGGTGTCGCTGGCCACCAGGCCCGGCGTCACGATGTGGCCCTTGGCGTCCAGCCGGCGGGCGTCGGCCGGAATGGATACCGAGGCGCCCACCGCCTGGATGCGGCCATCGCGGATGAGGATGGTGCCGGACGGAATCTCCCCCGCCGGACCCATGGTCTCGATACGCGCGTTGGTGATGGCCACCGTCTCGGCGCCGGCGGTGCCGGCCAGCAGGACCAGGGATGAGGCCGCAGCCATCAGGGTATGGCCCATTAAGGTGTGACGGCGGTTCATTGCGGCTGCTCCGTGCTGGTGGTCAAGACGGGGCGGCCGGGTCCGACACCCTGGGGCCCGGGATGGGCGGGGCCTGTCTGGCCCAGTTCGAAGTCGGACTTGGGCTGCGCCGCCGGATCGTGGCGATCGTAGACCAGGGCGCCGTCGATGAAGACCTGATCGGCCGTGGCGTAGACGCTGAAGGGATCGGCGCTCCACAGCACCACGTCGCCCATCTTGCCGGCCTCCAAGGTGCCGGTCTTGTCCAGCACGCCGATGGATTTGGCGGGGTTGGCCGTCACCCACTTGATGGCCTCGGCCTCGTCGATCTGGATACCCATGCGCCGGCCGGCGGCCAGGGCGATGGTGGCCTCCTGCACCAGGTGCTGGGTCAGGATGTCGTCGTCGGAGTGGATGACGGTGCAGACGCCGGCCTTCTGCAGCAGGGCGGCGTTCTCCTCGATGCCGTCGTACGCCTCCATCTTGAAGCCCCACCACTCGCCCCAGGTGGCGACACAGATGTCCTCCTTCTTCAGGATGTCGGCGATCTTGTAGGCCTCCGACCCATGGTGGAACATGGCGATGTGGAAGCCGAACTCGTGCGAGATGTCGATCATCTGCGCCATCTCGTCGGCGCGGTAGCAGTGGTTCTGCACCAGGATGCTGCCGTCCAGCACGCCGGCCAGCGTGTCCATCTGCAGGTCGCGCTTGGGCGCGTCGGGCGCCTTGTCGCCCTTGCCGGCCTTATAGTCGGCCAGCTTGCGGCGGTAGTCGTCCCACTTGCGGCGGTATTCCTGGGCGTCGATCCAGGCCTTGCGATAGCCGAAGACGTTGCCCATGCGGGTGGCCGGGGTGCGGCCCTTGCTGCCGTAGACGCGCTTGGGGTTCTCACCGCAGGCCATCTTCAGGCCATAGGGCGCGCCTGGGAACTTCTTGTCCTGCACCGTGCGGCCGGGCACGTTCTTCAGGATGACGGCGCGACCGCCGAACAGGTTGGCGGAGCCGGGCAGGATCTCCAGCGTGGTGATGCCGCCTTCCAGCGCGCGGATGAAGCCCGGATCCTGCGGCCAGACGGAATGTTCGGCCCATACCTGCGCGGTGTTGGGATCCGTCGCCTCATTGCCATCGGAATTGGCCCAGACGCTGGGGGTGGCGTAGACGCCCAAGTGGCTGTGGGCGTCGATGATGCCCGGGGTCACGTACTTGCCATGGGCGTCGATGACCTTGGCGCCGGCCGGCACCGCGATGTCCTTGCCCACCGCCGCGATCTTGCCATCCAACAACACCACGGTGCCGCCGTCGATGCGGGCGCCCGTGCCGGTGAAGATGGTGGCGCCCACCAGCGCCGTCGCCACCGACGGCAGGGGATGGTAGGTGCTGGGGAAGGGGTTCTTGTCATCGGCCGGATCGAGGCCGGCGTAGACCGGCTTGTCCTTGCCCTTATCGCTAGCGGGTGCCGAGGACGTGTCCTGGTGCGCGCTGGAAGCGCAGGCGCCGAGCAGCGCCAGTGCGGCCACCAGCGGAACCACGCGATGGTGTCGTTTCATGGAAGTATCGTCTTCCCGTTCTGCCGGGTGCCCAGAAAGGCGCCCGTCCCGGGATGGGAACGCCGCCTTCGCCCCTGTTGATTGTTGTAACGCCCCAAGGGGTTAAGGCAGGCCGTCTCAAAAAAGCGCGCTGCTTCAACCTTGTTGATGAGGCTAACAGAGGCCGGGGCGCCTGAAAACGGCGCGATACAGTTCCGTTACAAATCGGATAGAGTATCCGATGCGTTCCTGATGCGCCGGCGGCGGACGCAGCAGCATTACGCTTCCAAATACAGCGCCGCCAGTTCCCCGGCGGTGGTGAACTGGCGAAAGCCGGCGCGGAAGGGATCCGTGCCGGTCAGCTGTTCCAGCGCCACCAGCAGGGTGGCGAGGTCCAGGCTGTCGAAGGGCAGCCCGCCGTCCAGGAACCGTGTCTGCGGCCCGAAGGATCCGGTCCAGGCCTCGCCCTTGTCGGCCAGGATCTTCAGCACCTCATTATGGATCAGCGCGAGCATGGCGCCCTCGTTCAGTCCGATCGTGCTCATGCATGGAACTCCGTCAGCAGGGCGTTGACCCGCGTGGCCGCCTGGGCCTGGGGCATGTGGCCGACGCCGGGCAAGCGATGCAGGATGATATGGGATGGGATGGCGCCAGCTTCCGGCGGCGGCACGATATCGTCGGCCTCGCCCCAGATCAGCTGCAGCGGCGGCAGCGGCTGGGTCCAGTCGAACTGCCGCGGGGCGGCGTCGATGTCGGCCACCAGCCGGTCCAGCAGCCGGGTCAGCGGCCCGCGCGCCACGGGATCTGCCAGGCGGGACAGGAATGCGCGCGCCAGCACGTCGCGGTTGGGCGGCGCCCCCGCGAACAGCCGGTCGATCAAGGCGCGGGCCTGGTCCAGGGTTTCCAATGTGCACAGCGCGTGCAGGAAGGCGGCATCCACCCGGCTGCCCAGCCCGGCGCAGGCGATCAGGCTCATGCGGCGCAGCCGGTCCGGATGGCGTTCGGCCAGCAGCAGGCTGACCCTGCCGCCCATGGAATGGCCGATGATGTCAGCCTTGTCCACGCCGGCGGCGTCCATCAGCCGCACCACCCAGTCGGCGACACCGCCCAGGCCGGACGGCACATCAAGGGTGGAGGCGCCATGGCCCGGCAGATCCACGGCCAGCACCCGGCGACCGGGCGAACCCGGCCCCCCCTTCACCAGCGCCTGGATGTTGAATTGCCAGGACAGCGCGTCGCCGCCGAAACCGTGAATCAGCACCAGCGGCGCGGTGCCAGCTTCCGGCGGCCCGCGATCGACGGCGGCGCCGGGGCCGCCGGCGAAGCGCAGCATCCGGCGGCCGGCCAGCAACCGTTCCGGCTCAGTCCCTGAACTCACCGGTCAGGCCGCGACGTGGTCCGACACCAGGGCCAGCAGGTCGTCCACGGTCTTGGCCTTGGCCAGATCCTCGCCCGCCACCACGGTGTTGAACTTCTCGTCCACCAGGGCGATGAAGCTGATGACCGCCAGGCTGTCCCAGCTGTCGATCCCGTCCAGCGTCTCGCCGCCCTTCAGGGTGCCGGGGTCCAGCTCCAGCATCTCATCCAGCGCCGCCAGGAATTCGTTCCGGTTCATCTCTTCTTTTCCTCTCAAGCCAGGGGCTTCTGCACCACATCGCGGTTCAGCAGCACCCAATCGGGGTGCCGGCGCAGCACGTCCAGACAATCCGTCCAGGTGAAGTGCGGCTTGGCCGGCAACAGGGTTTCAAGCAAACGGCGGACCAGTTGGAAATCCTCCACCGTGTCCACGCACCAGCGCTGCGGCCCCATCTCCACCGGCGCCGGGCCTGCCGGCGGCAGGGAGCCCAGGCGGAAACGGTCCGGCCGGCGATAGATGAAGGGCGTCACATGCTCACGCTCGAACGGTTCCCTTGCCTCTTGCCACGCCGCTTGCAAGGCCGTCATTGATATGGCTTCGGCGTCCAGGCCGCGCGGGTAATGGCCTATGTCGACGGAGGCATGGTCCAGCGGCGGATCCGCCGCCAGGAAAAGGGTCAGCAGTTGGTCGATCAGGCCAGGGTCGATCAGGGGACAGTCACCCGTCACCCGCACCGCCACATCGGCGTGATGGGCAAGGGCGGCCCGGCAAAAACGATCCAGCACGTCATGCTCGCCGCCCCGGAAGCAGGCGACGCCCAGGACGCGGCACTGGTCGGCGATGGCGTCGTCGGCCGCGCGATCGCTGGTGGCCACCACCACCTCGTCCACCAGGGCGGCACGGCGCAGGCGCTCCACCTGGTAGGCCAGCAGCGACTTGCCCGCGACGGTCAGCAGCACCTTGCCCGGCAGCCGGGTGGACCCCATGCGCGCCTGGGTGATGCAGACGACCCGGGGCTTTTGAGTCAGGGCCGTCACGGCTGGACCATGCCCCAGTCCAGAGGCTGGCCGGCATCGATGTCACGGGTGGCGCGGGCGCCCAGCACCTGGTCCAGATGCTTGGGCGGCAGCCCCAGGCCGGGGCGGACGGAGCGGACGTTGGCCGGAGTGAACACCTCCCCCGCCTTCACGGGGGATGAAACGTAGAGCGAGCGGCGGAAGGACCGGCCGCCGGCCTCGGACGGCTTGACGGCATAGCCGACCTGGCCCAGCGCCGCGTGCGCCACGCGGCAAGCGTCGGCCATGGCCTTGAACTCCGCCGGCTCCAGGGAGAAGGAGGCGTCGACGCCGCCCTCGGCCCGCGACAGGGTCAGATGCTTTTCAATGACGACGGCGCCCAAGGCCACCGCCGCCACCGGCACGGCGATGCCATGGGTGTGGTCGGACAGGCCGGTGGGCACGCCGAAGGCCTGCGCCAGGTGGGGAATGGTGCGCAGGTCGCATTCCTCCGGCGGGGTGGGGTAGCCGCTGGTGCAATGGAGCAGCACGGGGTCGGGCGTGCCGGCCGGCGCGGCCTCGCGCGCGGCGGTCACCGCGTCGTCGATCTCACCCAAGGTGGCCATGCCGGTGGAGATGATCAGCGGCTTGCCCTTCGCGGCCGCGTAGCGGATCAGCGGCAGGTCCACAATCTCATACGACGCGATCTTGAACGCCGGCGCGCCCAGCCGGTCCAGAAGGTCCACCGCCGTGGGATCGAAGGGTGAGCTGAAAATGGTGATCCCGATCGTGGCGGCATGGGCGAACAGCTGAGGGTGCCAGGCCCAGGGGGTGTGGGCCTCCTCATACAGCTCATGCAGGCTGCGGCCGTCCCAGGGGCCGCCGTGGATCTGGAATTCCGGCCGGTCGGATTTCAGGGTGATGGTGTCGGCCGTGTAGGTCTGCAGCTTCACCGCGTCAGCCCCCGCCGCCTTGGCGGCATCGATCAGGCTGATGGCGCGCTCTATCTCCCCCTTATGGTTGCCGGACATCTCGGCGATGAGATACGGCGCCTGGCCGGTGCGGAAGGTGAGACGGGCGGGATCGGACATGGCGCGGACCCTTGGGCGGCGGCGAAACAGCGGCGGATTGCTCACAATACTGTCACCCTTGATAGCACTTCGCGGGGGGCCGCTGGAATGGCGCTGCGCAGGACGGACCGCCCGCCCGCCCGCCCACCGTCCCGCCCGCGTCATCGACACCAAACAAGTTGCTTGTTATGCAACTTGCGCTCATGCTGAGTTGTAGATGGTGGCGCAAGACATCCCATGGGGCGAGGTCATGACGGCGGAGTATGCGGGTTTTGACGGCGAAAGCGCCGGCGCGCGCAACCTGATCAGCGGGAAGCCGCGCCATTGGCCCTATCGATTGGCCGGGGAGCTGCTGCGCTCGCGGGCCGAGGGTCTGCGGCGGCGGTGGGCCAAAGGTGCTCGTGGGCGGACGCCCGAGGGGGCGACAATGGTGGATGAAGCCCTGTTGATGGAATTGGGGTCGGCGATCCTGGCCGTGACGACCGCGATCAACACCCAGCTGGTGGCCAGTTGGCAATCGCCTGATGATCCCTGGACGCCCAAGGCCATTCAGGCGGCCTGCGATGCCGTGGCCACCGCGGCGGTGATGGCCGTCGCCTGGGGCGAAAAGGTCCGCGCCCTGCCGCCGTCGCCACTGACGGATGCGGTTCGTCCGCTGCTGCTGGAGCAGGTGGACCATTTCCTGACCGAGTTCGAGGCGATACCCAAACGGTTCTCGGGCCTGGCCCTGGCGCTGACCTTCGGCGGGCCCCCGCGCCTGCGCATCACCTTCACATCGCCCCCGGGGTGGAAGCGGCGGTTCAAGGCCGCCATGCGGCGCGCGCGGTCCCTTATCGTGCAGGAGGCGCTGGCCGAGATGCGCGCGCGGCGGTCCGCCTGAGCGGCCCCCTTTCCAGACGTACAGGGTTCGCCCGTGCGGGCTTGCCTGTCGGCGTCGTTGATTGCACGCTCGTCTGGATGGGTTGGCCCGGATCGGGCTGGAACGACACATCGAGGTCGAGGCCGCAATGCCGTCAGCGCCCCCGGAAACCACCCAAAGCGACCATCCCTCCATAGACAGCCTGATCGAGGCGGCGGTGGCGGAGATGCGGCGCGACGATGACCGAACGCCGGCCCTGGCGGCCCTGCAGGGCATGGGCACGCCAGCGGGGCTGGCCCGCATCCTGGACCTCAGCAGTTCACCCGAACCGATCCGCCGCCGCCTGGCCGCCGTTGTCCTGGGGCAGATGCATGGCCCCGGCCAGCGCAGTGACGAACGCGCCTTTCCCGAACCGGCGTGCGACGCCCTGCTGCGTCTGCTGGACGATGAGGACGCCGGCGTCATGGTCGATGCCATCTTCGCCCTGGGCCATCTGGGCAACCGGCGCTGCGACCCGGTCCTGGCCGCCCGCCGTCACCATGATGACCCGCATGTCCGCTACGCCATCGCCTTCGCGCTGTGCGGCAGTACCACGCCGGTGGCGGTGGGGGCCCTGCTGGCCTTGATGGAGGACGTGTACGACCAGGTACGGGACTGGGCGACCACCGGAATCGGGCAGACCACCGAACTGGACGGCCCGGAGATTCGCGCCGCCCTGCTGCGCCGGGTGGATGATGAGGATGTGTTCACCCAGGTGGAGGCCATGCACGGCTTGGCGCGGCGGCGGGACGCGCGGGTGCTGCCGCCCCTGATCCGGGCGTTGAGCCACGAGCACCTGATGCCCCACCTGTTCGTCGATGCCGCCTTCGCCTACCTGGGCCTGGAGGAGGACGCGGACCTCACGGAGGCGGACCTGATGGCCCGCCTGCGGGCGTTGCTGGAAAGCGAGACGCCTTAGCCGGCGGTGCGCGCCACGTCCAGGCCGGCCAGGTCATGCATGCGCAGCAGGCCCAGCACCTTGTTATCCGCATCCACCACCGGCAAGACGTAGACCTGCGAGGGGCTTTCCATCTGGGCCAGCGCCGCCATGGCGGTGGTGCCGGTGCGGCAGGTGCGTGGCTTGGGCGTCATCAGGGCGCGGGTGTCGCGGTCCAGCAGATCCTTGCCCACGCGGGCCAAGCCGCGGCGGATGTCGCCATCGGTGATAAGGCCCAGCAGGTGGTCGTCGGCATCCACCACCAGGGCGGCACCGGCTGGGTGGCGGGTCATTTCCAGCAGGGTTTCCAGGATGGGCCGGTCGGGGCCCACCAGGGCCACATGATCCGGAGCCCGGGCCATCAGGTCATCGACATAGGCGCCCAGCACCACGCCCAGGGTGCCGCCGGGATGGTTGCGGCCGAAATCCTTGGCGGTGAAGCCCTTCTCCGTCGCCACCGCCACCACCAGGGCATCGGCGAAGGCCAGCATGGCGGTGGTGCTGGCCGTCGGCAGCTTGGTGTCCGTCGCCTCGGACTCGACATGGACCTTCAGCGTCCAGTCGGCCATGCGCGACAGGGTGGAGGGCACGCGCCCCACCATGGCCGCCACCTTGACGCCGCGCGGCTGCGCCGCCTTGGCCACGTCCACCAGTTCCTGGGTCTGGCCGCTGTTGGACAGCAGGATCAGCAGATCGCCCTCGCGCAGCAGGCCCAGCTCGCCGTGCAGGCTGTCGATGGCGCTGTAATAGAAGGCACGGGCGCCGATGCTGGCCAGCTTGCTGGCGAACTGGCGGGCCACCAGGCCCGACTTGCCGATGCCGGCCACCAGGGTGTTGCCGTGTTCGCCGCAGATATGCTCGACAACGTTCAGGAAGTCGCCGTCCAGCGCCTCCACCTGGTGCAGGACGGCGTTGGCCTCGATGCGCAACAGATCGGAAGCGGCGGCAAGAACGGCGGCGCGGTCGATGGTCATGGGGACGGTATCCATTCCCTTGAGAAGGCTGGCGGCGAAGCGCCGGCGAAATTGGGCACGGGTGTAACGCAAAGTACCAGGACCCACCACGCGCCAGATCACAGCGGCAGCCGTGTGTTATGGGTATGGTGGGCATCTGTCGCGTCAGGCGAGGAACGCTTACGCCACATCGAACCCCAGGGGTGGTAGCCGGTCCCGCACCCGCCCCGCCATGCGGGCGTACGCCTTTTCCAGCCGGCGGCAGAACGCGTCCGTGTCGAAGGGCCCGCCGGGGAGCGTCCGGGCGGCGGCCAGACGGGCGCGTACATCCGCCAAATGCGCCGAATTCCGAGCCAAATCCAGGGCTGCGACCTCGTACGCTTCCAGGCTGTACGTCACCAGGTCCGGTAGTCCCAGGGCCGTCAGCAGGCTGGCGGCCACCCGGGAAATGAAGGGGCCACCCGCCCGGGTCAACACCGGCAGGCCGGCATAAAGCGCGTCGGCCGCCGTGGTGTGGGCGTTCACCGGATGGGTATCCAGGAACAGGTCGGCACAGGCGTGGCGGGCCAAGTGGTCGGCCATGCGTGCCTTGGGCAGGGCCGGCGCCACCACGAGCCGGCCGGGATCGACACCCTCGGTTGCCAGCATTGCCTGCAATGCGGGCAGCGCTGGACCCGGGTCCAGCAGCCACAACACCGATCCCTGAACCTTGGTCAGCAGCCGGGCCCAGCAAGCCACGATCTCCGGCGTCAGCTTGTAGGCGGCGTTGAAGCAGGCGAAGACGACGCCATCGGCCGGCAGGCCCCAGTCCGCGCGTGTGGTCGGCGGGTCGATGGACCGCGCCCCATCGTTGGCCTGGTAGCAACCGGGCAGGCGCACCACCGCCTCATCCCAGAAGCCCGCCCGTTCCGGTGGCAGCACCATGGCGTCGGCCAGCACATAATCGATGCCGGCCCCCCGGCCCAGGGTACCGGGATAGCCCAGGTACTGAACCTGAACCGGGGCGGGGCGCAGCTGGGCGATGCTGGGCCGCCCGCCCTCGGTATAGCCCTTAAGATCGACCAGGATGTCCACGCCGGCGGCACGGATGGCCTGCGCCGCCGCCCGGTCATCCAGGCCGCGCAAATCAATGAAGCGATCAGCCCCGGCCCGCAGCCGCGCCCGCAAGGGGCTGCCGTCGTCGGGCCCATAGGAAAAGGCGGTGACCGCCACCGCCGCGCGGTCGTGCCGTTCCAATACGCCAGCCATCAGGTAGGCGGTGGGGTGCTGGTGCCAATCGGCGGAGAGGTAGCCGACGCGCAACGGTTCCCCAGCAGGCCCCAGGCTGGCCGGCGGCAGGGGCGCACCGGCCGAGCGTGCCACGGCCGCCGCGTGCAGGCGGGCCGCCCGCTGGTGCCAGGCCTCATCCACGTCCAGGCACAGCACGGCGAAGGGCGGGGCGCTGTCGTCGCCCGCCTGCAGCGCGGCCAGCAGATCCGGCGTCCGCGCCGCGACGTCGTCCCAGCGGCAGAGGCGGGCGTCGATATGCACCAGATGGGCCAGGGCGCCCGCCCGCCGGCTGGTGCCCCGGTCCAGCGCCACCTGCAGGCAAGGGCGCGCCTCCATATCGCGGTGCCGACGCTGCAGTAGGATACCCAGGTTCAGCCAGGCATCGGCCGTGTCCGGCCACTGGGCCGTCAGCGCCCGGTATTCCGTCTCCGCCGCGTCCAGCTGGCCCTGGTCTTCCAGGACGGAGGCCAGGTTGAAGCGGGCGATCGGCTGCGTACGATCGGCCTCGACCGCGGCGCGCAAGACACCTTCGGCCTCCGCCAGGCGGCCCATGCGGTGCAGGGCCACGCCCAGGTTGGCACGGGCGGCGCCGCGCGCCGGATCCAGCGCCGCCGCCCGCTGCAGCGGCGCCAGCGCTTCGCCCGGACGGTTCAGGTTCAGCAGCAAGGTGCCCAGGGCGAAGGCGGCGCCGGCATGGGAGTCGTCGCGGGCCAGGGCGGCACGGAACGCGGCCTCCGCCGCCGGCATGCGGCCGAGCGCAGCCCGCAAGCGGCCCAGGTTGGTCAGGATTTCCGCGTCCGGCCGCAGGGCGGCGGCGCGTGCCACCAGTCCCTCACCCGCCGCGGGATCCCCTTGCTGGCCGCGCAGCACGCCCAGCAGGTGCAGGGCATCCGGCTGATGCGGGTCGGCCGCCAGCACCTGGGCGTAAAGGTCGGCCGCCTCATCCAAGGCACCCGCCTGGTGGCGGGCCACGGCCTGATGCAACAGCGTCATGGTGGCGGAGCGGCCAGCCAGGCGCCCAGCCGGGCGGTCAGGCGGGACAGCGGCGCCCGCCAATCGCCCATTTCCTCCTGCCGCAGCTGTACCAGGCTGGGATACCAGGGGCTGTCCACCCGCCCCTTCTGCCAGCGCCAGCAACCGTCATAGCGGTTCAGCAGCCAGACGGGGCGGCCCAGCGCGCCGGCCAGGTGGGCGACCGAGGTGTCGACGGTGATCACCAGGTCCAGGTTGGCCACCAGGGCGGCGGTGTCGGCATAATCCGCCAGTTCCGCCGTCCAGTCGATCAACGGCAGGGCGGCTGGGACGGCAGGGCCGCCCTTCTGCAGGCTGACGAAGGCGACGCGGTCATGGAACCGCGCCAAGGGGGCCAGCAGCGCCGGATCCAGGCTGCGCCTGGCATCGACCGGATTGCCCGGCGCCCCCGCCCAGCACAGGCCCACGGCCCGCCGGCCGGCCGCGACGCCGTTCACGCGCGCGCGAAGCGTCGCCGCCTGGGCCGGATCCGGCGCGAGGTAGGGCCCGGCCGTCGCCAGCTCCGCGGCGCTGGTCAGACCCAGGCGGCCTGGCAGGCTGAGCAACGGGCAAAAAACGTCATAGGCGGGCAGCGTGGGATCCGCCGTCGATACGACCTGGGCCACACCGGGCGCCGTGGCCAGCAGGCGCGCCAGTTCCGGCTGGCAGGCCAGCACGACGCGGGCGCCCCGGGACGCCAGGGGCGCGATGAAGCGGGCGAATTGCAGGCTGTCGCCCCGGCCCTGTTCGCTGTGCACCAGGATGGTGCGCCCGGCGGGGTCGGCGCCATCCCATTCCAGCCCGTGCGGCCGGGCCAGGACATGGCCGGCGCGGCCCCGCCGCGCCTCGAACTGGGGCCAGCCGGCGGCGTAGTCGCCGGCCATCAGCAGGGCCAGCGCCAAATCCCACCGCGCCTCCCCGCCCCGTTCCCCCAGGGGTTGGCCGGGCGCGGGGGCGGTTACCTCCACCGCACGGCGCAGCAGGCCCAGGGCGCGGGGCAACTGGCCCCGGTCGGTCAGCGCCACGCCCAGGTTGATCAGGGTGACGGCATGGTCGGGCGCCAGGGCCAAGGCCCGTTCCAGGCAGGCGATGGCGGCGGCCAGCCGGCCGGTGGCGTGCAACACCCCGCCGAGGTTGGCCATGGCATCGACATGACCAGGATCAATGGCAAGCGCCTGGCGATAGGCTTCTTCTGCCAGATCGAATCGGCCCTGCGCCTTCAGCGCCGTGCCGAGGTTGCTGCGGTAGGTGGGGTTGTCCGGGACGATGGCCGCCGCCAGCATCATGCTTTCGGTGGCGCCGTCCAGGTCACCCAGCTGGATGCGGGCCAGGCCCAGCAGATGCAGAGCCCCGTGGTTGCGCGGCTCGGCGTCAATGATGCGGCCATAGAGTGTCACCGCCGCGTCCAGCCGGCCGGCGACGTGATGCTCATAGGCAGCGGAGAGGGCTTCGGTCACACTGGCCATGGCGGCAGAATGGGGGTTCCCAGGCGGCGGGACAAGGCCCGGTTGGGCTGGGGAAAGAGATTTGGGGCAAAGGGATTCAGGGCATGACGGACAGGTTGGACGCGATGCGGGCGGTGGTGGGACCGGAGGATTATGGCGCCGCCACTGCGGCGGCGGAAACCCGGGCCCTGTTCGCCCGCCTGTGGCACTTCGTCGGCTTCGATGACGAACTGACGGCGCCCGATGGCTATCTGGTACGCACCATCGCCGGCGTGCCGGTGGTGGTGCAGCGTTTCGATGACGACATCCGTGCCTTCCGCGACGTCTGTTCCCACCGCCATGCCCGTCTGCATACAGCGGAGAGCGGCCACGGTCCCCTGCGCTGCCCCTATCATGGCTGGACCTACAGCCGGGAGGGCGTGCCGGTGGGCATACCGGGCAACGATCCCTGTTTTCAGCTGGACAAGGCGGACAAGGCCGCCCTGGCGCTGACCGGGTATGAGGTGGCGCGGCGCGGACGCTTCATCTTCGTCCGCCTCATTCCCGGCGGGCCCGACCTGGACATCTGGTTGGGTCCGCTGGGCGCCTGGCTGGACGCCGTGTCCGACGGCTTCGCCGCCCCCTTCGACCAGGCGCCGCTGGACTGGCGGGCGGATTGGAAGGTGGGCATGGAAAACGTGCTGGAGGTTTACCACGTCGACAGTGTGCATCCGGAAACCTTCCGCACGGTGACCGAGGGCGCCTGGATGTGCGCCGAGCACGGCCCCCACAGCACCGGCACCATCGGCCTGACCGCCGAAACCCGCCGCTGGTGGGAGGGGGTGGCCAAGCGGCTGAAGCTGACGCCGCTGACCGCCTTCACCGACTATGACCACGCCATCATCTTCCCCAACCTGGCCATCGGCCTGACCGCCGGCCTGATGGCCAGCGTACAGACGTACGAGCCGGTGTATGCGCCGGACGGCGCGGTACGGCCCGGCCGCTGCCACCTGCGCTATCGCCTGTCGCTAGCCCGGCAGCAGCCGGGGGCCAGCGCCGCCGCGCGGCAGGGCGTGGAGGGCCATCTCGCCGATTTCAACCGCCGGCTGCTGGCGGAAGACCAGTCGGTGGCGGAGGCGGCCTGGGCCGGTGGCCAGCAGGCCGACCGCCCCGCCCTGCTGGGCCACAACGAGGGACGCATCCGCGCCTTCCACGCGGCCTGGCTGAAGGAGATGGGCCGCTAACGCCCCTGCGCCGCGATCCAGGCATTCACCTGGTCCTCCAGCAGATCCAGCGGCAGGGAGCCTGAAAGCAGCACGGCGTCGTGGAAGGCCCGCTCGTTGAAGCGGTCACCCAACCTGTCCTGGGCTCGCTGGCGCAGTTCCAGCAGCTTCAGCTCGCCGATCTTGTAGGCCAGCGCCTGCCCCGGCCAACCGATGTAGCGCCGCAGCTCCGTCTCTATGTTGTGCGGGGCAAGGGCGGTGTTGTCGATGAAGCAGGCGCGGGCCTGGTCCAGGGTCCAGTGCTTCCAGTGGATGCCGGTATCGGCCACCAGGCGGCAGGCCCGCCACATGTCGAAGGACAGGCGCCCAAACCGCTCATAATCATCGCGGTAGATACCCATTTCCTCCCCTAACTGCTCGGAGTAGAGGCCCCACCCCTCGCCGTAGGCGTTGATATAGGCGTGGCGGCGGAAGGGCGGTAAATCCTCCAGTTCCGCCGCCAACGCGGTTTGCAAATGATGGCCCGGCACGGCCTCATGCAGGGCCAGGGCCGGCAATTCATAAAGGGGCCGTTGGTCCAGCTTGCCGGTATTGACCATGAAGCCGCCGGCGATGCCCTTGGCGGCATCACCGGGGAAATAGCGGCCCGTGGTGTACGTGTCCTCGATATCGCGCGGCACCTCGCGTACGCCGTAGGTCAGGCGCGGCAGCCGACCGAAGTGGCCAGGCAACTGGTCGTCGATACGCTTCGCGATCTCCGACGCCTTCTCCAGCAACGCCTGGCGCGTGGTGACATAGAAGCGCGGATCGGTGCGCAGGAAGGCGAGGAATTCCGCGAAACCGCCGGTGAAGCCGGTGCGGCGGATCAATGCCTCCATCTCCTCCCGGATGCGCGCCACCTCCTTGAGGCCGATCTCGTGCACGGCGTCCGGCGTCAGCCTGGTGGTGGTGTGGTGGTGGACCGCCCAGGTGTAGTAGGCCTCACCATCGGGCAGGTCGCGCGCCGCTAGGCTTTCAGGGGCCGCCGGGCGATATTCCCGTTCCAGGAAGGTGACAAAGGCGCGCTGGGCGGGACGCACAATGTCGGCCAGCACCTGGCGCGCCCGCGCGCGCCATTCCGCCGTCGCGGCGGGGTCCCCCGACCCGGCGAAGGGTGACAGCAGGCCATCCTGGTCCACGGGGATGTCCACCTGCTTGCGGGCGATATCCAGCACCGCGTCCACGATCAACCTCGGCTGGACGAACCCCGTGGCGATGCCACGCCGGGCGTTGGCGATGTTGGCGGCGTAATAGTCCGGCGCAGCCTCCAGGCAGGCCAGCCAGGCCTCCGCCTCCGCTTTCGTGCGCACATGGGTGCGGCTGGCGGCGTAGGTCAGGGTGGCGTAGAAGCCGCTGTCGCTGTTGAAGGGCATGCGATCCTGGTCAAAGGCCATGCCGGCCAGCCGATCCTCCGCATCCCAGCGCATGAAGCGGTAGGTCAGGCGATCGGCCGGTGTCAGGCCAGCGGGATCGACCGCACCGAGGCGTTGGACGAAGGCCGCCAGGCGCGTCCGCCGCTCGGCCGCTGCTTTGGGGCTGACGTCCGGCAGGCAGCGCCCCTCTTCCTTCCCGCCCTGAAGCAGGGCGTCGTAGTCGGCGACCAGGGGGGCCAGGGACAACGGGCCGGCTTCAGCCGCCAGCGGCGCCAGCAACGCCATCAAAATCAGGGAGAAAACCGCCGCTTTGCCCATTGTCGCCTTCCTTTTGCTCACTGGCAGGAAAGGCGAAGGAACCGCGACGGGCAAGCCTGATGATGGGTATGGGCGAGTTTATTCGCCGGCCGGCGATCTATATGGCTACGGGCGCCTGCGCGCCGGCCAGCTGGGCGTAGAGCGCACCCACCTTGGCCATCTGCACTTCCGGCCGAAAGCGGGTGAGATCCACGGGCTTGGCGGGCGTCCGGCCGTCCAGCGCGGCCAGCAAGGTCTCGGCCATGGCGGCTGCATCCTCGGGCGGGCAGAGGAAGGGATAGTCGAAGCCCAGGATTTCCAGCGGCCCGCCGGTGCGGGTGGCCACCAGGGTCACGCCAGCGTCGGCGTATTCCAGCAGGGTCAGGCCGAAAGGTTCATGGCGGGAGGCGACGACGCCCAGGTCGAGGGCGGAGAGGTAACGGCGCACGTCGGGGCGGAAGCCCGCGAACACCACCCGATCGCCCAAGGCCAGCTGTGCCGCCTGCTCGCGCAGGGCGGCCATCTCCGCCCCCTGACCGAACAGCACCAAGCGGGCATCCGGTTGGTGGGCGAGCAAGCGGGCGTAGGCATCCATCAGCACATCGAAGCCCTTGCCCAGTTCCAGCCGGCCCATGCCGCCGATGACGGGCGCGCCCTGCGGCAAGCCCAGAGCCAGGCGGGCCTCCGCCCGGGTCAGCGCGCCCCTCTGCGGCAATACCCAGTTGTGCACGGTCACGGAGCGATCGCGGGCCGCCGCCGGCATCATGCGGGCCTGATAGTCGGCGATGCGGATGATGCCGTCGAAGCGGTCATGCAGGCCGGCGCGAAAGCCGTTGTGCAGGGTGACGACGCGGGGGCAGCCCGGCCGGCAGCGCAGCACCCGGCGGGCGGCGGTGTTGAGATGGGCGTGGACGATGTCGGGGCAAAGGGCCAACAGCTTCCAGAACAGCGCGGCGGTGCGCATGCGCGCCGGCAGCCATACCACCGATACCCGCGGATCCAGTGATTCGGCAAGGTGCCGGGCGCCGGCGCCCCCGTCCTCCCCCGGGCCCAGGATGACCATCACCTGGTGATCGTCGGCCTGGAATTCCGCCAGTTCCATCACATGCTTTTCGGCACCCCCGAAGCCATGGGGGATGATCACGTGGGCGATGCTGGTCACGGCCCCCGTCGAGGACGGGATCAGGCGCCGGGCGGCGCCCCGGGCGGCCGGGTTATCTGACAGGGCGATGGAGGACATGCCGGCGCACTGCTCCCCTACGGATTGGAAAGTCCTGCGATCGGCGGGGTGGGCGATGCGAAGCGGTGCCGCCGGACTGCCGCCGGCCATCACTACCACTGCCTGGTTGTTGCTTCGGCGCGCCCCACCCGTCGCCCACAGAATGGCAACTGTTCCGTTATACGCCGGGGAAGGTGCTAACCTGTCGCAGGGCTGTAACATAGAGGGCCATAAGGGGTATCCGACCAGGACACCCCCGCCGCGCCGTCACTTACACGGACAATCAGTTGTCCGCGACCACATGCCAAGCACCGTCCGGCTGCTGGCAGGCGGTGCCATAGGCCTGTTGCGTCTGGCCGCCTATGGTCACGTTCTGCTGAAACTCCCGGCAATATTGGCCATCGGTCGTGTGGCCGTCACGCAGGGTCGTGACGCTGCCGCTGGCCGGGCCGTCGTTCCAGACGACGGGCTGGCCCACCGGCGCCATGGTGGCCCGGATCTGGGCATCCTCAAGCGCGCGTTGCTGCTGCTCCGCCAGGTTGTCCAGCAGCGTCAGCGTGATGGCCGTCAGGCCCAGCCAGCGATAGGCTTCCTCGTCCCGGTAATAATGGCCATAGCCGGTGTAATAGACGCCGTAAGGGCGCAGCACGACCACGTCGCGATACACATGGCGGCGGTACTCGGGAACGATGACCGGTCCGCGGCCATAGATGAAGACGTCATGGTCGCGAAAATGGCCCCAGTGCGGCGCCCAGGGGCCACCCCGGTAGTCATCCCCGCGATGGTCGTCCCCCCTGTGGTCGTCCCAACGACGTTCCTCCCCCCGATGATGATCATCCCAGCGATCCTGGGCCAAGGCCGGCAGGGCGGCGGCGGTGACGGCCACGGTGACCGCCAAGGCAAGGGAATTGATGGCACGGAACGTCAGGCGTCGCATACGGGAATTCCTGTTCATCGAAAACAGCATGGCCCCTGCGGGGGCCGTCACAGCCAAGCGGCCGGGCAGGTTGATAGAACACTGCCATTGCGTCCGATTTATGGCCGGTCCCAAGCCGGATCAAGCGGCAAGCCGTTGTGTCGGGGTGAGATAAAGCGTCGCGCGCGGCGCCCTTTTGACCGTCCCCAATAGTGTTCCAATTATGGAACGCGGAGTGCCGACAAGCCCAACTACCGCCAAAATCGTTCCAGAAATATAGTTCAGACACCAAACACGTTAGACCCCGGCCCCGAGCCCCGCAGCACCGCCGCTAGGACCCGACGCCAGGAAAGGAGACGACGATGACCACGCTTTGCCTCGCTTGCGCCGCCCGTTCGGCTCCGGCCCTGTTCAGCCGCGCACCGGCCCGCGCCGCCGTGATGGACACCCTCGGCCGCCGCGCCCGCACCCTGCTGCCCGCCCTCCTGGCCCTGACCGGCCTGTCCTTCGACCAGATGGTCGTGCTGCGCGCCGGGCTGGACATGGTGCTGCAGAGCACCCGCAACGGCCGTTTCCACTGATCCCCCCGCGACCGGAATTTCCTTCCGAGTCGCGGGTACGGTGCCGCACCGATATCGCGGCCTGATTCGTTTATCCAATATACATCGCCAACCCTAGGCGATCCGTGGCTTTCAGCCCGCTCCCCTTCCCCCAATTTTGCCTAAAGAATCCGCTGTCTGCCGCCCGGTTGAGCGCTAGCCGGAAGGATAGGCCGTGACTTGACCATATGGTCAGTTTTTTCTTTGTCCGTCCCCCGGATTGTCACACAGTGATCATCAAGATTTCCTATGACTGCACGGACGTCCAACCGGCCTGATGGGGGCTTTGGGGGACGGCGTTCGCGGTCAGGGGACGGGACGGGGCTGAACCCCGCCCGGTGACATGGGGGAATGACGCGCCCAGGCCTCTCCAACCGCATCGGGAAGGGACGGAGCCATGGTCGCCGTGACGAGACTGCCTACAATAATGCGGAACACCGACCTAGCCCAGGCGGGCAAACGGCGGTTGGGCTTGGCGGCGCGGCTGGGCCTGGCCTTTGGCGCCATCATCCTGGCCATGCTGGTCATCACCGGCCAAAGCTGGCTGACCTATGCCCGCGTGGACAGCACGCTGAATGGCATCGTCGGCGAGACACTGCCCCGGCTGGACACGCTGGACGCCCTGTCCCGCGCGGCCGAGGGACTGGCCGGTACCTCCATGGACGCCTCCATCGCCACCACGCATGAAGAGGCGCAAGCCACCCGCAAGGCCCTGACCGTGGCCGAGAAGGCCTTCAACGACGCCCTGCGTCAGGCCAACGCCCAGTTGGGCCAGACGCCGCAGCTGGATGAGCTGCGGGTACTGGGCGGCCGCTTCTCCGCCCTGCTGCAGGTGCTGAACGGGGCGGAGGATGCCCGCTGGCGCCTGCGCCAGGCCGTGGCCACCGCTGAGAAGGCGGCAGCCGAGGCCGATGCCAGGGCGCAGGCCGCCCTGATGACGGCGCTGGGTCGCAGCCCCAGCCCGACGGTCCTGTCCGCTTTGGCTGAGATACGGGCCTTCAACGCGCTGCTCGCGACGCCGGCCACGACGGGGGAGGACCCGGCGGCGGCCAAGGCGGCCCTATCCGCCGCCCTGCAGCATCTGCGCGGGACGCAAGTGGCCCTGCCCGCCGACACCCGCGCCATTGTCGCCGCCAGCCTGGACGTGATGTCCCGCGTGGCCTTGGGCGAGGCGGTTCCCGCCACGCCCGGCTTCGGCGACGTCACCACCGGTGGGTTGGCCGTGATGAAAAGCCGGCTGGCCGACGCGCAGGACCAGAGCACCGGCCTGCTGCACCAGAGTGCCGCCATCGCCGCGCGCGTGCAGAAGCTGGGCGCGGAACTGGGCGCCCAAACCCAGGCGGAGGTGCGCACCAAGGCCAAGGCGCTGGAGGACGTGGTGTCCTTCGCCCGCGGCCTGCTGATCGCGTCCGGCCTGGCGGGTGTCGCCATCGCCGTCGGCGTGGCGGTGTTCTATGTCGGCCGCAGCATCGCGGGCCGCGTCGCCAACCTGTCGCGCAGCATGCTGGCGCTCGCCGGCGGCGACCTGGATGTGGAGATCGATACACGCGGCAGCGATGAGATCGCCGAGATGGCGCGCACCGTCACCGTCTTCCGCGCCAACGCCGTGCAAGTGCGCGAGCATGAAGTGCAGCTGGCAACCGAACGGCGTGAGTCGGCGGAGAAGCGGCAGGCGGCCATGTCGGCCATGGCCGACAGCTTCGAACAGTCCGTGGGCGGCATCATCGCCGCCCTGGTGGACGCGGCGGCGCAGATGACCGCCCTGTCGCAGAGCATGGGCCAATCGGCCGACGCCACCGCCGAGCAGGCCAACACCGTGGCGATGTCCAGCGAAGCGGCCTCGCGCAACACCCAGACCGTGGCCGGTGCCACCGAACAGCTGTCCCTGTCGGTTCAGGAGATCAGCGGCCAGCTGCAGCAGGCCATCAGCATTTCGCAACGCGCCAATGAGGAAGCCGATGGCGCCGCTGACATGGTGGAGCGTCTGACGGGTGCGGCCGAGCGCATCGGCAGCGTCACCCGGCTGATCGATGATATTGCCGGCCAGACCAATCTGTTGGCGCTGAATGCCACCATTGAGGCGGCGCGAGCCGCCGCCGCCGGCAAGGGCTTCGCCGTGGTGGCGTCGGAGGTGAAAAGCCTGGCGGGCCAGACCTCAAAAGCCACGGGCGACATCGCCGGCGAAGTCGCCGCCGTGCGCAGCGCGGTGGGCGCCGTGGTGGATTCCATCCGCCAGATCGGCGGCACCATCGTGCAACTGAGCCAGGTGTCCAGCACCATCGCCGCGGCGGTGGAGGAGCAAAACGCCGCCACGGCCGAGATCAGCCGGTCGATCAGCGAAGCGGCGCTGGGCGTGGAAGAGGTCAACAGCACCATAGGCCGCGTGCATACCGCCGCCCTATCGACCGGCGAGTCGGCCGGCCAGGTGCGCACCAGCGCCCAAGGACTGGCCGACCAGGCCGCCCGGCTGGACGAGGCGGTGCGCCGTTTCCTGGGCCAGGTCCGTGCCACCGAAGCCGCCGCTTGAGGAGAGACAGCATGATCCGGATCGCCCTCGCGGCCACACTGTTCGCCTGCACTGCCAGCATCGCCAGCGCTGCGACCTTCAAGCCCTGCGTCGTTTATACCGAGGCTGGGAAGTTCGATAAAAGCTTCAACGAGATGGCTTATGACGGCAGCCAGACCTTCGCGCAGAAGGCGGGCGTCGCCGTGGCCGAGTTCGAACCGTCGGGCGAGGACGCCTACCCCGGCGCCTTGCAATCCGCCGTTACCGCCGGCTGCACCGACGTGGCGCTGATCGGCTTCCGGTTTCAGACCGCGCTGGCCGCCTTCGCGCCCCACCATACGGACGTACGCTTCACCCTGTTCGACGGCGTGGTGCCGGGCGCCAATGTCGCTTCCGTCCTATTCGCGGAGAACGAGGGTTCCTACCTCGTCGGCGTGGCGGCGGCCCTGGCCAGCAAGAGCGGCACGGTCGGCTTCATCGGCGGCATGCCGGCGACGGTGATCGAACGGTTCGAAAAAGGCTATGCGCAGGGCGTCAAGGATACCCGGCCGGATGCCACGGTGATCACCGGCCTGGTGGCGGGCGATCCCAAGGGCTTTTCCGACCCCTTCGCCGCCTCGGAAATCGCGCGTGACATGCTGCGTCACGGCGCGGACGTGCTGTTCCCGGCCGCCGGCGTATCCGGCCTGGGCGCGCTGGACATCGGCCACGCCAAGGGCGCCTTGGGCGTGGGCGTGGACAGCAACCAGAACTACCTCTATCCCGGCCACATGCTGACCTCGATGGTCAAGCGCCTGGACGTGGCCATCGCCCGCGCCTTCGAGGCCGGCCGCAGCCAGACCTTCACCTCCGGCATCACGCGCCTGGGCCTGAAAGAGGGCGGCGTGGATGTGGTGGTGGACGCGGACAACCGTGCCGTCTGGACCCCCGCCATCGTCGAGGCTGTGGCCCGCGCCCGCCAAGCCATCGTCAGCGGCCAAGTGAAGGTCGCGAGCCCTAGTTAGTATGACCTGCGGGGTTAGTATGCCCTGCGGGCGCGGGCATCCACCCGCTTGCCATCCTCGTTTTGCGGTCCGCTACGCTCCCCACAAAACTCCGGCGAACGCAGTCGCGTTCTACAGCGGTATGATACCGCTGCATTATATATAGAGAGTACCCAGGCCGGCGAGCGCCCACCCCGCAGCAAGGATCGGCCAAACCGCGGACGCCTGAGCATCAAACAGCATCATGGAAGATGATACCCAGCGTGTGGCGCTGGCCGGTACGCAGGCGGCTGACACCGTGGCGCAGGTTGACCCGGTAGGTGCCCCGCGTCCCTGACACCGGCCGGTGGTGGACGGCGAAGATGACGCCGTCACCCTGGCGCAGGGGCACCACCTCGGCCCGCGACTGCATGCGCGGCCGCTGCTCGGTGATCACAAACTCCCCGCCCGTGAAATCCCGCCCCGGTTCCGACAGCAGGACGGCCACCTGCAGGGGGAACACCCGTTCGCCGTACAGATCCTGGTGCAGGCAGTTATAGTCGCCAGGACCATACTGCAGCAGCAGGGGTGTGGGCCGCACCTGCCCCGCGTGACGGCACAGCGCCAGGAAGTCTGCGTGGCCGTCCGGATAGCGCACCTCCTCCCCCAGACGCTGGTTCCACCGGTTGGCCAACGGCGCCAGTCGGGGATAGAGACCGGTGCGCAATGCCTGTACCGGGGCCGGCAGGAGGTAGGCCCAGTACTTGTACTCCCCCATACCGAAGCCGTGTCGGCCCATGACCACCCGGCTGCGGAAGCCGTGGTCTCGCGCGTACAGGGATGACAGTCCCCCGCATGTCTCGGGAGTCAGCAGGCCGGGAAGTACGGCGCAACCGTATGCATCCAATTCGGTGGAAATCGCCGACCAGTCATAGCCGTCGATGCTGGCAATGCCATCGCAGCCGGCGTTGCGGGAGCCCATGTCCCCCATCACACCCGCTCCCGCGCCAGCAAGGTCCGCTTGCGATCCACGCCCCAGCGATAGCCGGACAGCGCGCCGTCAGTCCGCACCACGCGGTGGCACGGAATGGCAACGGCGATGGCGTTGTTGGCGCAGGCTTGGGCGACGGCCCGCACCGCCTTGGGCGCGCCGATGCTGGCCGCCACCTGGGCGTAGCTCGCCGTTTCCCCTACGGGAATGGCGCGCAGCGCCTGCCACACCCGCTGCTGGAAGGCCGTACCGCGCACATCCAGCGGCAGGTCCAGGCCCAGTCGCGGCGCCTCGACGAAGCCCACCACCCGGGCGACCAGGGCGTCGAATTCCGGATCATCGCCCGTCAGCCGCGCCTTGGGGAAGCGGTCCTGCAGGTCCCGCACCAGCATGTCCGGATCATCGCCCAAGGTGATGGCACAGATGCCGCGTTCGCTGCGCGCCACCAGGATGGCGCCCAAACTGCACTGGGCGACGGCGAAACGGATGTCGGCATTGGCGCCACCGGCACGGTAATCGCCTGGCCGCATACCCAGCATGCCGTCCGCCGCCTCATAGAACCGGCTGCTGGCATTGAAGCCCGCATCATAAAGGGCCGTGGTGACTGTGGCGCCGGGTCGGCTCAACTCATCCCGCACCCGGCGGGCACGGTGGGCCGTGGCGTAGGCCTTGGGCGTCAGGCCGGTGACGGCCTTGAACACGCGATGGAAATGGTAGGGGCTGAGGCCGGCCTGGTCAGCGAGTTGCTCCAAGACCGGCGCCTCCTCCGCGGTCTCGATGGTGCGGCAGGCCTCCGCCACCAGTCGGGCCTGGCGCTGGGCAATGCCCTGCTGGTCCGGCTTGCAGCGCTTACAGGCGCGGAAGCCTGCCCGCTCCGCCGCGGCACAGCTGTCATGGAAGGCGACGTTCCGCGGCTTGGCCAGGCGGGAGGGGCACGAGGGCCGGCAATAGACGCCGGTGGTCTTCACCGAATAGACGAAGCGGCCATCCTGGCTGGCGTCCCGGTTCAGCAACGCCTGCCAACGCGGATCGGCGTCAGCCTCAAGAGGGGCGCTGGTCGGGCCGGACGTCATCGGGACCTGAAGTGCGGGGATAGGGAGTGCGGTGACAGGGGGCATGGTCGTCATCCTGATATGGTGTCGTTCCTGCCCTGATGTAGCCCCGGTCCCCGGCCCCCGACATCCCGGGTCTTGCGGTCAAATCCCCAGCCCCGAACCGCACATCGCTCGACATTCCCATAGGTGATTTGACTTGACCCCCCTGGGGGGATAGGAGTCAAGGGATGACGCACGCAACCACCCCCGACATCCTGAACCGCCTGAAGCGGGCGCAAGGCCATTTCGCCAAGATCGTGCAGATGGTGGAAGAGGGGCGCGACGCCCTGACCATCGCCCAGCAGCTGCAGGCCGTGGTCAAGGCGGTGGACAAGGCCAAGATTGCCCTGGTGCTGCACCATATCGAGCATCACCTGGAGGAGGCCACCGGCCCCTTGCCCATTGAGACCCGGGCACGGCTGTCGGAAATGGCCGAGATCATTAAATACCTCTGATGCTGGCCCGCCGGGGACGGCTTCCACCAGAGGAAAGCTAAATCCTTAATAGCTTGCTTTCCACCCCGTACGTGTCCAATGTTTCTGCGGATGCCGTGCGAGGGAATAGGATGAGCGAAGACTGGTGGGATGTACCCGGGAACCCTTATGCCCCGGCCCAAACCCGAAGCCCGGCCAGTCCCGAGCCGCCTTCCCTCTCCGCCCCCATACCCCAGGAGGGCAGCGCCCCTGACCAGCCCTACACCGCAGCGGAACTGTTGGCACTGGAGGCAGCCACCGCCGCCCTGGTGCGGCTGGATTGCGGGCTGGCCGCCAGCAGCCGCGCCGTCGCCGCAGGCTGGACCAATCGCATGGCCATTGAAGAGGCGGCAGCTTCCGCCCGCCTGAACGGCGTCCTGATCGACACGGCCGACCTGCGCCTGCTGGCCTGGGACAGCCTCGACCGCGCGCCCGATCCTGACTTGGCCCAGGCCCTGCCCCTTTATGATCTGGTGCGCCGCATTGCGGCCCGCCATCCCCGGCATCTTTATACCCCCCGTCGGCTGGCGGCGCTGGACCGGACGCGCCTGACCCGGAGCACCGGCTTTTCCCTATGGAATGGGGCAGCCGACGATGTGGAGGCAGAGGAGCGTTGGGCCGTGTTACAGGCCGCCTTGGCCCCCGATGACCTGACGCGCCTCCGGGCCGCCCCCGCGCTGACCGGTGCGGCAGGCTTCCTGGCTCACTGGCATCAGGTGCGCGCCGACCGCAGTGCCGGCGCCGCCCTCGGCCGGCTGCTGGCAGCGTGGTGGCCTGCCCGCCAGGGCCTAGTGACGGCCCGCCGCCCTAGCCTGGATGGACCAACCTTCGAGGGTTCAGATACCTTCGTCAGTCCGACCCATCCTGCCTTCGCCGGCGGTCCGGTGCTGATGCCTTCCATTGGCTTCCTGGGTCACGCCCTGGAGTACCGGCCGGATCGGCAGGAGGGTTGGCTGCTGGCCTTCCTCAACGCCGCCATTCGCAGCCTGACCCGGGGTGAGGTGCTGCTGCGCCGTCTGCGCGTGGCCGAGGTTAGGCTGGCGGAGGCCTTGCGGCCCAGGCGTTCCACCTCGCGGGGGCCACAGGTGGCGGCCTTTCTCCTGGCCCAGCCGGTGGTCACCTCCGGTCGGTTGGCCCATGCCCTGGACATGAGCGGGACGGCCGCCCGCACCCTGCTGGATGGGCTGCACCGTGATCGGCTGGTCCTGGAGATTTCCGGCCGGGACGCCTACCGCGCCTATATGGTGGAATGACACCCAACCGCTCTGGCCCGCCCTCCAGCGCCGGTTTTTCTGAAAAAACTTCGGTAACCGTTCCCTTGAAGAGGCGCCCCGTTTGCCGGCCTAGCGTAAAGAAAAAGCCCCGTCGCGGGGACGGGGCCGTTTCTAAGTTTTTTCAGAAAAACCGCAGGGATGAACCGTGGCCTAACAAATAGGGCGAACCTTAATCCGGCACATCCAGGCCGCAGCGGCGCAGTGCCTCCGGCAACTGGGCGAACAGCGCATCCAAGGCCTGTGGTGGCAACCCCGCTGCCAGGCGCAGGATGGGCCGCCCCTCATGCAACGACAGGCGCACCAGCACCTGACCGGTACGGGACCGTATGACCCGCTCCCCGGCCAGTTCCGGTTCCACGACCCCTTCCCCCTGGGCCGCCGCCATCAGCGCGCGCAGACGGGCAGCGAAGCTCAAATTGTCATCCGCTCCCTTCCCGCTCAACTCGGCAGCGGTTGCCTCCACGCGGGCAGCCGCCTCTTCGCTTTCCGCCATCAGACGAGCCAGCTTGGCCCCATCGCTGATCTTCAAGGGTCGCGGGTCATCCAGGGCGGCAACCACCGTGGCCGGCAGTTCGGCAAACTTCAGCAAGTTGGACAGGTGCCCTTTGCTGAAGTCCAACCGCTCCATCAACTCGGCCCGGCTCATCAGCCCAGTATCCAGCACGGTCTTCAGCTGCACCGCCCGTTCGTAGGCGGAAATGTCGGCACGGGCCTCGTTCTCTTGCACCATCTTGATGAGCAGGTCGCGGTCGTCCGCCTGCATCACCCGAGCCACCACCTTGCGGCCCAATTGGCGGCAGGCGGCCGTGCGGCGGTGACCGGCGATCAGCTCATATCCGTCACCGTCCGCGGCCGGCCGCACCAGCACTGGGGCCAGTTGGCCGTGGCGCAGGATGTCCTGCACCAGGGTGGCGAAGGCGGCGTCGGCGAAGGCGGCGGTGTGCCGGTCCTGGTATTGGGTGCTGTGGATGTCGGCCGGATCCAGCTCCAGCAATACGCGGCCACTGTCGCGCAGCGTCTCCAGCTCCTTGGCACTGTCCTGGAACACGCTCTCGATCTGGTTGACGATCGGGATGGCGGATCGGGGAGGGACGGGCCGCGCCGCCCGCGTGGCCGTCAGGTCGCCGATGGCGTTGTCCAGCTCGGCCATTCTGTCCTTGCGGCTCATCGCGTCCCCTCCCGCGCCGGCGCGCGCTTCCAGATATCCCAGACCACGCGTTCGATCTCGGCATTCACGTTGTTTAGATATTCAAGGCCGCGTTCGTAGGTTCGGCGGTTCACGTCGCTGGCCTCCAGCTCGTAATAGCTCTGCTTTAGGTTACCGGCGCTGTCCAGGCCTGTGGTCAGCGCCATGCGGTTCTCCAGCAGCGTGTCGGCGAAGATGCTGCCCATCCACTTCACCAGCTGGCTCTGGTTGCCATCGGCCGTCTGGTATTTGGAAACCAGCAGGCGCACGGCGTCGAAGGTCTTCACCCGACCGCCTTCGGCTTGCGCCAGGGTGGACAGCGTTTCATAGACCATGCGGAAGAACCGGCCGGCGGAACTGAAGTCCAGCATGCTGGGCGGAATGGGGATCAGCAGGAAGTTCGCGGCCATGACGGCGTTGATCGACAGGTAGCTGAGTGACGGCGGGCAGTCGCAGACGATGATGTCGTAATCCTGATCGATGCTGGGCAGGGCGTCCTGTAGGATGCGCCAGAAACGCAGTTCCCGCTGGCGCATCTGCCGCACCGGCACCTCGAATTCGGTGGAGTACAGGCCAAGGTTGGCGGGGATGACGTCAAGACCGTCCCAATAGGTCTTCTGAATCAGCGGCCGCAGATCGTTGATCCGTTGGCTGTCGTCCAGGGTGAACAGGCGATACAGCGTGTCCAGCCGGTCGAACTGCTCATCCGGCACGAAGCCGAACAGCGACGTGGCACTAGCCTGGCTGTCGAGGTCGATCATCAGCACCCGATAGCCTTGTAGGGCCAGGTACTGCGCCAAGTGGACGGAGTGGGTGGTCTTGGCGGCACCGCCCTTGAAGTTGGCGACGGTGATAACCGACAGCTTTTCCCCCGCCTCACGATCGCGACCCACGCGGTAGCGCACGTCACCGGTCTGCTGGAACAGCTGGCGGCGAATCTGGTTCACCTCCGCCAGGGTGAAGCCGCGGCGGTTGTTGCCGCCGATGACGGTGCCCTGGGGGAACTGCTCGTTCTTCAGCAGCGCGCGCAGGTGGCTCTCTGAGATGCGGATGAGCCGGGCCGCTTCCGAGGTGGGAAATAGGCGCAGGCTCTTGGCGTGGCCGGGATAGGCCTGTACCTCGATGATTTTGCGCTGGATGGCGTCACAGCCTTCCGAGTGGTCCAGGAAAATTTGCAAGGGGTCGTCGCCGGCCGGCGTGGCGCTATCGGCGGGCGCGCTGACATCGGTGGTCATTGGTGTATCCGAGGGGCTGCCAGAGATGGGCGGATAATGCCCAACCGCGATCCGAACGCCAACCGCGATCTTCAGGCAAATATGCGGATAACTGACTCATCATCGATTTTTTGCCGATTAGGCGAAAAAATTCGCTGATGGGATTTCATCAACTGGCTGAGCCGCCGCCTTTGGTAACTGTAACCTTGAAAGCGGGGCGATCGGGACTGGGAACCGTGGCGATCTTCTATTGGACGCACCCCGATCTTCAAGGGAACGGATACCAATTCTGATGGGGGAGGCGTTCCTTCGGAAAGGGGCGCATTTCCTGGGTTTTTGCTGAAATACGTATGACGAGCGCGCATCGATCGGAGGATGGGCTTGAGGGTAAAGCCCGCTCTGGAACCTGCCAAGCCCGACCCCGTGGCCGTTGTCCCCGCCCTTGAAAGGCGGGCCTGTGGATACTTTTCTTAAAAGGATTCAGGGTTAAAGAGATAAGGGGTTTAACAGTTACAGCGCCAAAAACCGGCGCTTTTCCAATAGCTTAAAGGGGGTTTTGGTAACCGTTCCCGCGACTCCAGGTTTCCGAACCCTGGGGCTGCGGACTCCAAACCCTCGGGTCCTGGGTCACCGAACCCTTGGCCGTTGGTATCCGAACCCTGGAGTTGGGAAAAACGGTATCCGAACCCTTGAGGGAAAACAGGGCGAGTCGACCGGAGTCGGTTGCCATACCCTTGATCTTGGTTGCCGTTCCCTCAATCCCGGTTGCGGTTCCCTTGAGTTTGGGAGGTTCGGCGGTCCGGTTTCGGACTCTGATACCGCGATCCGACTCACCATGGGCCCGAGTCCGGCTGATTTCGCCCCGCCGTGATGAGTCGGCCAAGTCCTGCCCGAGTCGATTCAAGGGTTCGGTTACCCAAGCTCACGGGTTCGGATACCAGCGATCCCATCGACTCGACGTAGACACCAGATTTTGGGGGTGGCACCGCCAGAATCTCAAGGGATCGGCAACCAAGCGTGTTTTTGCCGTTGGCGGTGACGATTGGCCACGTTCATCATCCGGAGTCCGAACGCCCGATCCATGGTGGATGGGGCCTGCTGTGTGAAGGGTGGCGACAATGGCGGGGACGACGACAGGGACTGCGGACAGGATTTCCGCGCCGGCCATGGTGGAAGCCCCGATGGCCGGCAGCCAGCTGGCCCTGGCCCTGGACAGCCCCCTGATCGGCAAGGTGAAGAACGACCGCCTGGTCATGGTCTTCAACTTCTTCGCCCTCAGCAAGGAGACGGTGACGGAGCTGCCGGTCTACGACGACGGCACCGTCCGCATCGAGGTCACCGGCACCAAGCACGGCGTCGCCAACATCTGGGACAAGGAGGTGCTGATCTACCTTGTGTCCCTGATCCAGGACAAACTGAACCGGGGTGAGCCGGTCAGCCCGCGCCTCACCTTCACCGGCCATGATTTCTTCCGCGTGGTGGGCATCCACGCCACCAACACCGCCTATCAACGGCTGGAGGATGCGCTGAAGCGCCTGCAGTCCACCCAGGTGCTGACCAACCTGGAGACGGGTGGCGAGGGGGAGACGGGTGCCTTCTCCTGGGTGCTGGACTACCGCATCAACTACCGTCGCGACAAGGATGGCGGGAAGACCATGAAGTCGCTGACTGTGCAACTCTGCGACTGGCTGTACCGCGCGGTGGTCAAGGACCGCAAAATCCTCACCTACCATCCTGACTACTTCAAGCTGTCGCCCACGGAAAAGCGGTTGTATGAGATTGCGCGCGCCCATTGCGGCAACCAGGGCGCCTTCAAGATGAACATCGAGAAGCTGCGCCTGCGCGTCGGCGCCGAAAGCGACCTGAAGGTGTTCAAGGCCCGCTTGGTGGCCCTGGCCAAGAAGCGTCAGGCCCTGCCGGAATATGGGCTGACGGTGGTGGACCCGCGCCGCTGGGGTCGCGACCGCAACGCGCCGCCGCCGCCGGGCCGCACGCCGCTGAAAAGCCACATGGTCTATTTCTTCCGCACCGACAGCCTGTCGGCCATGGCGCCCTTCGATCAGGCGCCGGAATTCCCCGACGCCCTGCCCGACATGATGATGGGCGATATGGCGGCCTGAGGCCGGCTCGTGGCGGTCGCCGGGTGCGACCGCCACCAATCTTGCAATCTCACGACGGACATGCTGCAAGTCGGCAAACCCGGCTGCGGGGCACGGGATCGACCTGTCGTGAGGAATTTACTGGTATGCGCGACTTCCTGAAAGGCGTGTCCTTGAGCGCCCCGGTGGCCACCGTTTTGGCGGCTGCCTTGGCCGGCCTGCTGCTGGCGCCCACCGGGGCCGGCGCCGATGAAGGCATGTGGACCTTCAACAATTTCCCCAGCGCCAAGGTGAAGCAGGCCTACGGCTTCAGCCCCGATCCGAAGTGGCTGGAGCGGGTGCAGCTGGCCTCCGTCCGCCTGGCGCGCGGCTGCTCCGGCGCCTTCGTCTCCGCCAGCGGCCTGGTGCAGACCAACCATCACTGCGCCCGCGCCTGCATCCAGCAGGTCTCCACCGCCGACCACAACCATATCAGGGACGGCTTTTACGCGGCCGAGCTGAAGGACGAGGCCAAGTGCCCCGATATGGAGGTCAACCAGCTGGTCCAGATCACCGATGTGACCCAGCGGATGAACGCCGCCACCGCCGGCAAGGAGGGCGATGCCTTCTCCGCCGCCTTGAAGGAGGTGCAGGCCGCCATCCAGACGGAATGCACCGGCGGCGCCGATGACACCCGCTGCGACGTGGTCGAGCTGTACCACGGCGGCGCCTACAACCTTTACAAGTACCATCGCTATCAGGATGTGCGCCTGGTGTTCGCGCCGGAAGAGGACATCGCCTTCTTTGGTGGCGATCCGGACAACTTCGAGTTTCCGCGCTATGACCTCGACGTCTCCTATGTCCGCGTCTACGACAAGGACGGCAAGCCGCTGAACACCAAGGCGACCTATTTCCCTTACGCTTCCCATGATGCGAACGAGGGCGACCTGGTCTTCACCTCCGGCAACCCCGGCCGGACGGAGCGTCTGGACACCGTGGCCGAGCTGGAATACGAACGCGACCATGCCCTGCCCGACCGCCTGCTGTACCTGTCGGAACTGCGCGGCATCCTGCTGCAGTTCACGGCGCAGGGCGAGGAGAACGCCCGCATCGCCCGCACCAAGCTGTTCACCCTGGAGAACAGCTACAAGGCGCTGTACGGCGGGCTGCAGACCCTGGTCGATCCGGCCCTGATCAATGCCAAGCGCAAGGATGAGGCGGCGCTGAAGGCGCTCATCGACGCCGACCCGGCGTTGAAGCAACAATACGGCGATCCCTGGGCGGCCATCGCCAAGTCGGTGGACCACTACGCCGTGGTCGCCACGCGCTATCAGGTGCTGGAAGGCAGTCGCAGTTTCACCCAGTCCGACATGTTCACCTATGCCCGCAACCTGGTGCGCGCCGCCAGCGAACGCCCCCTGCCGGATGGCAAGCGCCTGCGGGAATACACCGACGCCAACTTCCCCTTCATCCGCCAGCGCCTGCTGTCCAGCAGCCCGGTCTATCCGGAGCTGGAACGGGTGCTGATGCGCATGCAGCTGGTCTACATGCAGCGCCAGCTGGGCCCGGATGACCCCCTCGTGCGGAAGGTCTTCGGCAACCGTTCGGCCCAGCAGATCGCGGATGATCTGGTCAAGGGCTTCAGCCTGGGCGATCCCGGGGTGCGCAAGAGCTTGCTGGAAGGTGGCCAGGCGGCCCTCGACGCCTCCACCGATCCCATGATCACGTTCGCCAAACTGGTGGACGCCGACGCCCTGGCCGCCCGCCGGGATGTCGAAGCCAACGTGTCGGCCGTGCAGCAGAAGAACGCCGGCTACATCGCCCAGGCCATGTTCAAGGTGCACGGCACGTCCGTCTACCCGGACGCCACCTTCAGTCCCCGCGTCTCCTACGGGACGGTGAAGGGCTATGAGCAGAACGGCCAGCACGTGCCGCCCTTCACCACCATGGGCGGCACCTTCGACCGCGCCACCGGCGCCTTCCCCTTCGCCTTGCCCGAGAGTTGGCTGAAGGCCAAGGACGCCATCAATCCCGCGCAGAAGTTCGATGCCGTCAGCACCAACGACATCATCGGCGGCAACTCCGGTTCCCCCGTCATCAACAAGGACGCGGAAGTCGTGGGCCTGATCTTCGACGGCAACATCCAGTCGCTGGGTGGCGACTATGGCTATGATGGTTCGGTCAACCGCGCCGTCTGGGTCTCGGTCGGCGCCCTGAAGGAGGCGCTGGCCAAGGTCTATCACGCCAACCGCCTGTCCAAGGAGCTGGGCGCCCATTGAGGGCGAAGACCGGAGAGGCCCAGCTGATGCATTCCGCGGGCCTTATCCCATGCGCGGGCGTCGGAGTAGGTAAACCAAATGCCGCACCAGCCCGGCCGTCAGGTAAAGGCCACAATCCCGTATTATAGGGCAGGGATGGCCCCGAGCGCCCCGGGGCCCCTTTCCTGACGAGACCAAGGGCGGCTGGGGCGGAGCGCCGCATGGGCGGGTCCGCCATCTGAAAGAGGATGATCATGCAGCGCGTGTTCAAGGCTCCGTTCCTGGTGATGATGTCGCTGGTGGTGGCCTTGCTGGCGTTGGCCGGCGGCGGCGCCCCGGCGAGCGCCCGCACCTTCGTCAGCGTTGGTATCGGCGTCGGCCCTTATTATCCGGCGGGCTATTACGGCGCCTATTGGCATGACCCCTATTGGCGCTGGCGCGGCCCTTACTGGGCGCCCTATCCCGTGGCCTACGCACCCTATCCCTACTATGCGCCCCCCGTGTACGTGGCGCCGGCCCCGGCCGTGGTTCAGGCGCCGCCGCCCGTGGTGGCGCAGCCCGTTCAGGCCGTGGCGGCCAAGCCGGCCTATGATCAGGCCAACTGCCGCGAATATACCTCCACCATCACTGTGGCGGGACAGCCCAGCCAGCAGGTGGGTACCGCCTGCCAGCAGCCGGATGGGTCCTGGCGCATCGTCAACTGACACGCCGTCCCCGTTCAGTGGAATAGGCGTCACGCGAACCCCAGGGCCTTCCCTGGGGTTTTCGCGTTCCGGGCCGCGACATTTGCACTTCCGTTACAAAATCCCATCCCGCCCCCTCAGGCTTAGGGGTATGCTCATGAGAATGTACCGCCCGGCGGGGAGGCCGGGGTTAAGAGGTACGAACGGGCACACAAGGGACAGGGACCATGCGTACGGGGCTTTGGGTGGCTGTGGTAGGCGGCTGCTTGTCCGGGCTTTTCGCCTCCACGCCTTTCGGGGCCCGCGCGGATGAGGGATTGTGGACCTTCAACCACTTCCCCAGCGCCAAAGTCCAGGAGACCTACGGCTTCGAGCCTACCGCACAGTGGCTGGACCATCTCCGCTTGGCGTCCCTGCGGCTGCCCCGGGGCTGCTCGGCCGCCTTCGTCTCCCCCACCGGCCTGGTGCAGACCAACCACCACTGCACCCGCGATTGCCTGCAGCAATTGTCCTCGCCCACCAACAATCTGGTGCAGGACGGCTTTTATGCCGCCAAGCCGGAGGACGAGGTGAAATGTCCGGACGTGGAAGCCAACCAGCTGGTGGGCATCACCGACGTTACCCCCCAGGTCAGGGAGGCGGTGGCGGGCCGCGAGGGCCAGGATTATGGCCGCGCCCTGCGCGAGGTGCTGGCTAAGCTGCAGCGCGACCGCGCCGGCGGAGATGAGGCCATCCGCTGCGACGTGGTGGAGTTGTACCGGGGCAGCGTCTACGACGTGTACAAATACCGCCGCTACCAGGATGTGCGCCTGGTGTTCTCACCCGAGGAGGACATCGCGTTCTTTGGCGGCGATCCCGACAATTTCGAATTTCCCCGCTATGACCTGGATGTGGCCTTCCTGCGCGTTTATGACGAGCATGGCGCCCCCCTGAACACCCAGGCCAACTACTTCGCCTACGCGCCCCGGGACGCGCAGGAGGGCGACCTGGTCTTCACCTCGGGCAATCCCGGCACCACCGAACGCCTCGATACGGTGGCGGAACTGGAATACGACCGCGACGTCGTCCTGCCGGAATGCCTGGTCTATCTGGCGGAGCTGCGCGGCCTGCTGCTGCAATTCTCCGCCGAGGGGGCGGAACACGCGCGCGTGGCCTTCGCCAAGCTGTTCGCGGTGGAAAACGCCTACAAGGCCCGCCTGGGCCAATTCCGCGCCCTGGTCAATCCGGGCCTGATCGACAGCCGCCGGCGGGCGGAGAACGAGCTGCGGGCCAAGGTGGCCGCCGACCCGCAGTTCCAGCAGCGCTTCGGCGATCCCTGGGCCGCCATCGCCCAGGCCGTGAGCCATTACCGCGCCGTCGCCGACCGCATGGAGGTGGTGGAGGAGGGGCGTGGACCCCAATCCGACCTGTTCGCCTACGCCCGCCTGCTGGTGCGCGCGGCGGAACAGCGCCAGCTGCCCGACATCAGGCGCTTCCAGGAATTCACCGAGGCTGGCTTCCCCTTCACCCGCCAGCGCCTGCTGGCGAACGCGCCCATTTCCAACGACCTGGAAAAACTGTTGCTGCGCGCCTGGCTGGTGCAGCTGCGGCGGGTGCTGGGACCGGACGACCCCCTGGTGCGCGACGTGCTGGGCGCGCAGACGGCGGAAAAGATGGCCAGCGATTTGGTGGACGGCACCCGCCTGGCCGATCCCAACGAACGCAAGCGCCTGCTGATGGGCGGCATCGAGGCCATCAAGAACAGCCACGACCCCTTGATCCGCTTCGCGCAGGAGGTGGACAAGCAGGCGCTGGCCATCCGGCGCGACGTGGAGGTGAATGTGGAGGCCGTGGAACGGCGCAATGCGGGTGTCATCGCCCAGGTCGTCTTCGCCGCCAAGGGCACCGGCGCCTACCCGGACGCCACCTTCTCCCCCCGCGTGTCCTACGGCACGGTGAAGGGCTATGACGAGAATGGCCGCCACGTGCGCTACTACACCACCATGGGCGAGGCCTATGGCCGCGCCACCGGGGCGGAACCCTTGGCCCTGCCGCGATCATGGCTGCGCGCCCGCAGCGATGTGGACTTCAGCCGCAAGCTGAACATCGTCAGCACCAACGACATCGTGCGCGGCAATTCCGGGTCGCCGGTGGTCAACACCGACGGTCAGGTGGTGGGCATGATCTTCGACGGCAACAGCCAGTCGCTGGGCGGTGATTTCGGCTTCGATGACAACTCCAACCGCGCCGTCTGGGTGTCGGTCGGGGCGGTGAAGGAAGCGCTGACCAAGATCTATGGCACCACCCGTCTGAATCGTGAGTTGGGTATCTGATCTTTCTTCACGACCTGTGACGCAGGCCGCAGACAGGGGTGCCGGGTGGCGTCTCTGATGGGCGTGTCCTCGCATAAAGTGGCTTTAATCCTGGGGTTTGGACCAAGTGACGGGGTGTGTCTGCAAGCCCGCGCTTTTGGCGCTTGCCGCATCCCAGATCTGCGCCATCCTCATTAGGTGCGTTCCAGAGCCATAAGCAATAACTTGCTTGCAAGCAGTTTCCGCGCCGCTGGATTTCGCGGCACCTTCCACACATCCGCATTCCTTGACCCGGCCAGGCCGGGCCCAAGGCGTTCGCGCCCCTCCCGGGTGCCCAAGCCCGATCCGGCCTTCAACGATCAGGGATCAAAGGACCATCATGACCAGCGCGCCCACCGCCCTTCCGCCCAAGCGTTCCCCCCTGCCGCGCATCATCGGTTTCGGCGTGCTGGCCATCGTCGTGGTCGGTGGCGTCGTCCTCTGGCTCAGTGGCCGGGGCAAGGAATCCACCGACGACGCCTTCACCGAGGGCCGGGTGGTAACGGTGGCGCCCAAGGTTTCAGGCCTGGTGGTCGAGCTGGCGGTGCAGGATAACCAGAAGGTGAAGGCCGGCGACCTGCTGTTCCGCATCGATCCCCGCGATTATCAGAACACCCGCGATCGCGATGCCGCGCAGCTGCAACTGGCGCAGGCACAGCTGGCGCAGGCACAGACCAACCTGGAAATCGCCCAGGTCTCCTACCCGGCGCAACTGGACCAGGCCCGCGCCGCCCGCGCCCAGGCCGAGGCCACGCTGGTCCGGGCGAAGTCCGACCTGGCCCGCCAGACCGAGATCGACGTCCGCGCGACCACCAAGTCGCAGATCGACGCCGCCCAGGCGGCATACCGCACCGCCCAGGCCCAGCTGGCCGACGCCGACGCCAAGCTGCGCTCGGCGGAACAGGCGCCGCGCAACATCGAGGTCGCCGCCACCCAGGTGAAGCAGTGGGAGGCCCAGGTGGCCGCCGCCCAGGCCGAACTGGCCCAGGCGGAGCTGAACCTGTCCTACACCACCGTGGTGGCGCCGCAGGACGGCTGGGTGACCAAGCGCGCCGTGGAAAAGGGCAACTACCTGCAGGTGTCGCAATCGGCCATGACGCTGGTGACGCCGGAGGTGTGGGTGGTCGCCAACTTCAAGGAAAACCAGCTGAAGCACATGCGGGTGGGCCAGCCGGTCGATATCGAGATCGACGCCTTCCCCGACCTGAAGCTGACCGGCGCCGTCGACAGCTTCCAGATGGGCACCGGCTCGCGCTTCACCGCCTTCCCGGCGGAAAACGCCACCGGCAACTTCGTGAAGATCGTCCAGCGTCTGCCGGTCAAGATCAAGGTGACGGGCGGCCTGCCCGCCGATCATCCCCTGCCCCTGGGCCTGTCGGTCGAACCCACCGTCAACCTGAACTGAGGGGGCGGCGGTGAGCGAAGGACTTCCCCCACCCGAGGCTGATCACGGGGCGTCGGCCTGGCGCCCCAAGCACAACCCCTACCTTGTCGCCATGGTGGTGACGGTCGCCACCTTCATGGAGGTGCTGGACACCACCATCATCAACGTGGCCCTGCCGCACATCGCCGGCAGCCTGTCGGTGGGCACGGACGAAAGCACCTGGACGCTGACCTCCTACCTGGTGGCCAACGGCATCGTGCTGCCCGTGTCCGGCTGGCTGGGCCGCATGATGGGGCGCAAGAACTACTTCCTGCTGTCCATCATCATGTTCACGGTGTCGTCGCTGCTGTGCGGCCTGTCGACCTCGCTGCCGGAACTGATCATCTTCCGCCTGATGCAGGGCTTCTTCGGCGGCGGCCTGCAACCCAACCAGCAGTCCATCCTGCTGGACACGTTCGAGCCGGCCAAGCGCGCCACCGCCTTCGGCGTCACGGCGGTCGCCATCATCGCCGCCCCCATCATGGGGCCGACGCTGGGCGGCTGGATCACGGACAATTTCAGCTGGCGCTGGGTGTTCCTGATCAACGTGCCGGTGGGCGTCATCGCCACCTTCGCCATCTCGGCGGTGGTGGAGGATCCGCCCTGGGCCAAGGCCGGTGCCGGCAAGGGCAAGCGCAACATCGACGTGGTCGGCCTGTCGCTGATCGCCGCCGGCTTTGCCTGCCTGCAGATCGTGCTGGACCGGGGTGAGCAGGAGGACTGGTTCTCCAGCGGCTTCATCCAGGCCTTCGGCGTTGGTGCCGTGCTGGGCCTGGTGGGCGCCGTCGTCTGGCTGCTGGACCGGCCAGATCCCATCGTCAACCTGCGGGTCTGGAAGAACAAGGATTTCGCCATCGGCACCCTGTTCATCAGCATCATGGCCGCCACCCTGTATGGCAGCGCCGTGCTGATCCCGCAGCTGGCGCAGTCGCAGCTGGGCTACACCGCCACCTGGTCGGGCATGATCCTGTCGCCCGGCGGCTTCATGATCCTGTTCATGATTCCCATCATCACCCGCGTGCTGCTGAAGAAGTTCCAGGCCCGCTTCATCGTGGCCACCGGCTTCTTCCTGCTGGGCATCGCCATGTTCTACACGGGCACCATCACGCCCCAGGTCAGCTTCCTGAACCTGATGAGCATGCGCCTGGCCCAGACCTTCGGCACGGCGCTGCTGATGATCCCCATCAGCACGGTGGCCTTCGCCTCCGTCCCGCGGGAAATGAACGGTGACGCCGCCGCCCTGTACGCCATGTCGCGCAACCTGGGGGGCAGCATCGGCATCGCCCTGGTCACGGCCTATCTGACCCAGCGGTCGCAGGTGCACCAGGCCTATCTGGTCGAACACCTGTCGGACCTGAACATGGGCTATCAGATGACCAAGCAGGCCTGGATGAACGGCCTGGCGGGCCACGGGCTGACACCCTCGCAGATGGACTCCTCGGCGCTGGGCGGGATCTACCGCACCCTCATCCGCCAGGCGGCCATCCTGGGCTACGTCGATGTCTTCCGCATATCCGGCGTGGTCGCCTTCTGCGTCGTGCCCCTGGCCTTTTTCATGAAATCCACCAAGGCGGCGCCCAAGCCCGCCGCCGCGGAGTGACCCTGATGTCCGCTTCCACTCCCCTTTTCCCGCTTCCGCGCCGCGCCCGGCTGCTGGCCGCCACGGCGGCCCTGGCCTTGACCGCCGCCTGCACCCTGGGTCCTGACTACCAGCCGCCGGCGGCCGACGCGCCCGCGTCGTGGAGCGCCACGGCCACCCAGGCGACGGCCCAGGTGGCGGACAAGACCCAGGTCAATACCGACCCCACCATGCTGGCCCATTGGTGGACGGAGTTCCGCGACCCCACGCTGGACAAGCTGGTGGCCGATGTGGTCGCCGGAAACCTGGACCTGAAGGTGGCGGAACAGCGCATCCTGTCCGCCCGGGCCCAGCGCCAGCAGGCGGCGGCGGCCCAGTATCCCAGCGTGAAGGGGGAGAGCGCGGCCATGCGCAACCGCCTGCCCCCCGGGGCGACCGGTTCGCTGGGCGGCACCAGCAACATCTTCCTGGCGGGCTTTGACGCCTCATGGGAACTGGACCTCTTCGGCGGCACCCGCCGCAGCATCGAGGCGGCCGACGCCAACATCGAGGCCGGCATTGAGAACCGGCGCTCGCTGGTCATGTCCATGCTGGCGGAATTGGGCACCGACTACGCCGCCCTGCGGTCCGTCCAGGCACGCATCGTCATCGCCAACGAGAACGTGCGCCTGTCGCAGGAAACCCGCGACCTGACGGCCGCGAAGTACAAGGTGGGCCTGGCGACCGAACTGCAGCTGGCGGAGGCTGACGGCCAGCTGGAACAGCAGAAGGCGGTACTGCCGTCGCTGGCGACCCAGGCCGCCCAGCGGGCCCATGCCATCGCCACCCTGACCGGCCGCACCCCCGCCGACGTGGACAGCCTGCTGACCACCGCCGGGCCGGAGGTGCCCCTGCCGCCCACCCTGCCGGCCAACCTGCCCTCTGAGGTGGTGCGGGCCCGTCCCGACATCCGGGCCGCCGAGCGCACCATGGCCGCCACCAACGCCCAGATCGGCGTGAAGGAGGCCGCGCGCTTCCCCAAGCTGTCGCTGGGCCTGATCGGCGGCTTCCTCAACCCCGACATCGGCAAGCTGCTGCAGGGCGACAGCTTCGGCTGGAGCGTGGGGCCCACCCTCAGTGGCCCCATCTATGACGGTGGCCGCCTGAAGGCCGGGGTGAAGGATGCCGAGGCCCAGGCCGAAGAGGCGCGCCTCACCTACCGCAAGACGGTGCTGACCGCCTTCCAGGAGGTGGAGGACGCGCTGGTCGCCTATGCCAACGAGCGTCAGCGGAACGAGACGCTGCACCGCGCCCTGGACGCCGCCCAGCGGGCCCAGGATCGTGCCCGGTCGCAGTACCGCGCCGGCCTGGCCGACTTTCTGACCGTGCTGGACGCCGACCGCACGCTGGCCACGTCGAAGGACGCCGTCGCACAGAGCGACTACGCCCTGGTGCAGCAGACCATCGCCCTCTACAAGGCGCTGGGCGGTGGCTGGCAGGCGGGGGAGACCACCGCGGTCGCCGGCGCCGCCGGCACGCCGCCAGCGTGACCCGGGGGCGGCGATGGGCCAGGGTGGGACAGCGGTGATGGAAGGTGACACCTCCGACGGAAGCGCCAGTGGGCGCCCCGGTGGGCGCCAACGCAAGGCGGGCGACACCCGCCGGGCGGAAATCATCGCCGCCGCCCTGGAACTGCTGCATGAGGTGGGGCCCGGCGGCACCACGACCACGGCCATCGCCCGCCGCATCGGCATGGCCCAGGGCTCGCTGTTCCGTCATTTCCCTACCAAGCGCGCCATGTGGGAGGCGCTGCTGGACAGCCTGTCCCAGCGCATCGCCCCGCCCGTCCAAGAGGCGCTGAACGGCGCCGGCAGTCCCATGGCCCGGCTGCGCCGGGTCATGCACACTTGGCTTGGCCTGGCGGAAAGCATCCCGGCGCTGTCGTCGCTGATGTTCTCGCGCGAGGTGCTGGCCGACAGCCCCGACATGCGTAGCCTGCTGGCGGAGCGTCTGCAGCGGCCCCACCGCATCTACTGCGCCCTGATCCGCGAAGGCATCGCCGCGGGCGAGGTCTCGCCCGACACCGATGTGGAACGCGTCGGCTGGATCCTTTCCGGTATGAAGCACAGCCTGGTCATGCGCTGGACCCTGCTGGACCGCACCCTGGACATGCACGCCGATCTGGACGTGATGCTGGATACGATCATCGCCGGCATGAGCAAGAGGTAGATTGTTCCCCAGGTGCCGTCGGCGCCCGCGTTCCGGCCTGTCCGTGTCATTTTTCCCGACAGGTTGGCGGCTTTTGTTCCGTACCATCGGGCGGTCACGGGGGTGGGCGTTCCACTTCGCCCGCTGGCGGCTGGGCCAATTGGGCGCAGGCCCAGTTCGTCCGTGACAGGGGGCTTCCGGTGTGAAAAGAAGGGCGCCGGGTCCATCCCCATTTCGCGTTTCCATCTGGCCTCCCTTCCTGGATCACGTCCCGCGATGCTGCGCCACCGGTCGTCCCGTTCCCTGCTTTCGTCCGTCGCCAAGCGGCCCCTGCTGGCCCTCCTCATGGCGGGTGCGCTGACGGGCTGCACCGTGGGGCCGGACTATGAACGGCCGGAAACGCCGCAGCCGGCGGCCTATCGTGAAACGGTGACGGGCGACGCCGCCAAGGACGCGACCCTGCGCACGGAAATTGCCGCCGACTGGTGGCGGCAATTCAAGTCGCCGGAACTGGACGGTCTGATCGCCCGCGTGGCGTCGAATAACTTCGACGTGCGCGCCGCGGTGGCCCGCATCCGCCAGGCCGAGGGGACGGTGGACGAACAACGCTCCACCCTGTTCCCCACGGTGACGGCGAATGCGGGGCGCACCCGCAGCCAGACGGGCGGCGGCACCACCACCGTCAGCAACGGCAACTACATCACCCGCAACAACATCAGCAGCAACTATTCGGCCAAGCTGTCGGCCAGTTACGAGCTGGATTTCTGGGGCAAGAACCGGTCCGCCTTCGAATCGGCCAAGGCCAGCCTGAATTTCAGCCGCTACGACAAGCAGACGGTGCTGATGACGGCCATCGCCACGGTGGCCACCGACTACTTCCAGGCGCTGGCGTACAAGGACCGCCTGGCCCTGGCCCGCCAGTCGCTGCGCGATGCCGAGGATGTGCTGCGCGGCATCCAGGCCCGCGCCCGTGCCGGCACCGCCACCGATGTCGACGTGGCCAACCAGGTGAACGTGGTGGAGGGCGAGCGCGCCGCCATCCCGCAATATGAGCAAAACCTGGCGCAGCAGATCGACGCGCTGGCCGTGCTGGTCGGCGTCCTGCCGGAACAGCTGAAGATCGAGGGCACCACCCTCAGCGGCTTGGCGGAGCCCGAGGTGGCGCCCAACCTGCCGTCCACCCTGCTGACCCGCCGGCCGGACGTGGCCTCGGCCGAGGCGCAGCTGATCGCCGCCAACGCCACCCTGCGCAGCGTCATCGCCCAGCAATACCCCAGCCTCAGCCTGACCGGCAGCTACGGCTACCAGAATGAATCGCTGGGCGACCTGTTCAACCCGGCCAGCAAGCTGTGGTCGCTGGGCACTTCGCTCAGCCAGACGGTGTTCGACGCCGGCAACCTGCAGGCCCAGTCCGACGTGCAGCGCGCCCGGGTGGAGGAGCTGGCGGCGGATTACCAGAAGGCGGTCGTCACCGCCTTCTCCGATGTCGAGGATGCGCTGGCCGGCGTGCGCTACACCCGCGACATCCGTGGCGCCCAGGAAAAGGCCACGGCCTCGGCCGACGTGGCCCTGCGCGGCACCACCGGGCAGTTCCAGCGCGGCACCGCCGACATGGTCAGCGTGCTGACGGCCCAGCGCACCCTGTTCAGCGCCCAGGACAGCCTGGTGCAGAGCCGCCTGAACTACCTGACCTCCATCGTCACGCTGTACCGCGTGCTGGGCGGCGGCTGGTCGGTGGAACAGACCGAGGCCCAGGCAGATACAGCGCCCGCCAAGGCCGGCGGCTGACGGCCGTCCTCAAAGCCAGGGGCGCCTTCGTCATTTCCGGCAAAATGCCGACCTTGGGGCTAGCCGCGCGGGACGCGTGCTGGCACACCTGATCGCATCCCCGCGCCGTTCCCGGTTGAAAGGCCTGCCTGTTCCCCATGTCCGCGCCCGCCTTGGACCGTCCTTCCGTGGAACCCTCCCCGGCCGCCAAGCCTGAACGCCTGCTGTCGCTGGACGTCTTCCGGGGGCTGACCGTGGCCCTGATGCTGCTGGTCAATGATCCCGGCACCTGGTCCGACATCTATTGGCCGCTGCGCCACGCCAAATGGCACGGCTGGACGCCCACCGACCTGGTCTTCCCCTTCTTCCTGTTCATGGTGGGCATCACCACCCACCTGTCGCTGACCCAGCGGCGGGCGCGGGGGGATGACGATGGCGCCCTGGCCCGTCAGATCCTGCGGCGCGCCCTTATCCTGTTCGGCCTTGGCCTGTTCATCGCCTGGTTCCCGGGCTACGCGCTGGCCGGTCACGGCACGCTGGCCGATCGCGCGGCGGCGCAGGTTCTGTCCTGGCGCATCCCCGGTGTACTGCAGCGCATCGCCCTGTGCTACGCCGCCGCTGGCCTGCTGTCGCTGCGGGTGGGGCCGAAGGGGCAGGGGGCGCTGATCATGCTGCTGCTGCTGGGATATTGGGTGGTCATGACCTGTGTGCCTGTGCCCGGCACCGGCGCCACCGGCCTTGCGGCACTGGCCCATCCCGGCGCCACCGTGGCGGCGGCGGTCGACCGCGCCCTGTTCGACTGGGGCGCCTGGGGCAACCACCTGTGGGCCGCCGCCAAGACCTGGGACCCCGAGGGCGCCCTGTCGACCCTACCCGCCGTCGCCACGGCGCTGCTGGGTGTCCAGGCCGGCCGCTGGCTGGCCCGGCCCCTACCGTTGCCGGCCCGCATCCGGGGCCTGATCGTGGCCGGGGTCGTCGGCGTCCTGCTGGGCGAGGTCTGGGACCTGGTCTTTCCCATCAACAAGAGCCTGTGGACCAGCTCCTTCGTGGCCCTGACCGCCGGCATGGCCTGCCTGTGCCTGGGCGCCCTGCTGTGGGTGGTCGAGGTGCGCGGCTGGCGCCGCTGGACCCGGCCGGCCCTGGTCTTCGGCGTCAACCCCATCCTGGCCTATGTCGGGTCGGAACTGATGGCCATTATCATCGGCGGCGTCATCACCCTGCCCTGGGACCACCGCATCGCCCCTCTGCAGGACGTGATCTACGAGGCGGTGTTCTATCCCCTGCTGCCGGAAAAGGCGGCTTCGCTGGCCTTCGCCCTCCTGTTCGTCGCCCTGTGGTGGGCCATCCTGGAGGCATTGTACCGCCGCCGGATCTTCCTGAAGGTGTGAGGTTCCCTGACGGGTCTTATCAAGCAGCCTTATCCTCGAAGCACAGGCTGAACAACGCGCCGCCGCCGTGGCGGTCGCGGGCGGCCAGGCGGCCGCCGTGCTGGCGCATGATCTCCATGGCGATGGCCAGGCCCAGGCCGGATCCGGTGATGCCGGCACCGGCGGCGCCACGCACGAAGGGTTCCGCCAGGGTCAGGGGGTCTTCGCCCTGCAATCCCGGGCCCCGGTCGGCGACGGACAGGATGGGGCCGGGGCCCACGCGCACCTCCACCATTCCGCCGGCCGGGCCATAGGCGACGGCGTTTTCCACCAGGTTGCGCAGGGCCTCGGCCACGGCGCCGGTGTTGCACACCAGGGGGAAGTCCTCCACCACCTCCAGCTCGATGGATTTGCCCAGGGATCGGATGAAGGGCGCCAGGGTCACCAGCTCTCCGGCCGTCAGTTCACCCGCCATGACCCGGTCAGTTCGGGGCAGGGGGGTGCCGGACAGGCGCGACAGCGACAGCAGCTGCGCCACCAGGCGCGACAGGCGGCGCACGTCGGCGCGCACGGCCGCCATATCGGCCTCCCCGCTTTCCAGGCGGGCCTGCACCACGGCCAGGGGGGTGCGCAGCTGGTGGGCGGCGTCGGCGATGAAGCGGCGGTGGTGCCGGAAGCTGCCCTCCAGCCGGGCCAGCGCCGTGTTGAAGGCGTCGACCAGGGGCAGGACCTCGCTGGGCAGGTTCTTGCCGTCCAGCCGGTGGTCCAGCCGGTCCAGGCCGATGGCCGCCGCCTCCTCCGACACCTCCTGGATGGGGGTCAGGCTGCTGCGGATGGTCCAGACGCCGATGGCGGCGGCGATCAGGGCCACGGGGATGCCGAACAGCAGGATGTCGCGGACGAACTCATCCAGCAGGCCGTTGATGATCTTCTGGTCGGCGGTAGGCGACTGCGCCACGGCCAGCGTCAGGGTGCGGTCGCCCAGCTTGATGGGCGTGCCCAGGCCATAGCGCTCCGGCTCGCCCGGCGGGCGGAAGAAATACTCCGTGTCCGGCTGGTTCAGCGCCTCGCGCAGGGTGTTGGCGGCGCGGGGCAGGGACTGGGTCAACAGCCGGCCGTGCTGGTCCCACACGGCATAGATGACGCCGTCTTCCTCCAGGGCGTAGCGGTTGGCCAGATCCGGCGGCAGACGGTCCAGCGACAGGCCGCCGTGGTTGAACACGGCCATCAGCTCATTGGCCTGGCCGCGCAGCACCTTGCGCTGCACGACGCCGCCCGCTTCCTCCAGCCGCACCACCAGGGGCAGGATGCCAACGGCGACCGACGCCAGGAACAGCAGGCCCAGGCGCCAGGCCAGGCGGCCCTGAAGCGACCGGTGCCGCCAGATCTGCGCCAGGGTGGCCAGCATCAGGAAGGAATCCGGGGAAAGAGGGGGCTCACGACGCGCTCATCATATAGCCCAGGCCGCGCATGGTGATAATGCCGGCCGTGGCCTCCGCCGTCGCCAGCTTGCGGCGCAGGCGGGACACCAGCGCCTCCACCGCGTTGTCGGTGGCTTCGTTGCCGAAGCCGTACAGGGCGCTGTCGATGTGCGCCTTGGTCACCACCTGGTCCACCTTGCGCAACAGCACCTCCAGCAGGGCCAGCTCGCGCGCCGTCAGGGCCAGCGGGGCGCCAGCCACGGCCACGCCGCGGGCGGCGCTGTCGAAGGACAGGTTGCCGCATTCCAGCACCACGCCGATGACGCCACCCGGCCGGCGCAGCAGGGCCCGCAGTCGGGCCGCCAGCTCCCCCATGTCGAAGGGCTTGACCAGGTAATCGTCGGCGCCGGCGTCCAGCCCCTCGATGCGGTCATCCAGGGTGGATCGGGCCGTCAGCATCAGGATGGGCACCTTCCGGCGGCAGCCGCGCAGGCGGCGTACCAGGCTGACGCCGTCGCCGTCGGGCAGGCGGCGATCCAGGACCAGGGCATCGTAATCGGCGGTGGAGATATGGTCGTCGGCTTCGGCCAGGCTGCCGCAGGCGTCGACGGTGAAGCCGATTCGCGACAGGTGATCGGCGGTTAGTGTCCGCAGATCCCGTTCATCCTCAACCAAAAGAAGCCGCATCGGCCAGGTTCCCACAAGTCGCCCACTGCGGGCGGCAGACGTATCTATACGCGCGAACAAGCGCGGCCTGTCGGCGTCCTGGCCGATTTTCACGGGGCGGGGCCGGGTTGAGAGGCGACAGACCGCGTCAGCAAGGCGTCAGCTTGACTGTGCCATCGTTGCCACGCGCTGATCAACCGAGGGTGCTGACCACCATGACCGTCCTCACCGCCGCCCTGTTGCCGGACCCGTCTTCCGGACCTTGGGACGTTCCGCCCGCCGGTCCAGCGGCCGGCGCCCCCGTCATCGATTATCGCGCCCCGGTGGCGCCGGTGGACGATGGCTTCGGACGGCATCGCCCCGGCGGGCTGCCGGGGTTGCTGCTGGCGCTCGGCGCCGCCCTGCCGGCCAGCCGCTGGGGCCAGGTGGCCGGCGGTGTGCTGGGGCCGGTGGTGCGGGTCATGGTGCCCTGGCTCTACGGCTCCGTCATTGATGTGGCGGCCGATGGCCTGCGCCGCCGCCTGCACGTCCGCGACCATGCCGACGACCGCCGGTACCTGGCGCTGCCCCGCCAGGCGGCGGCCCAGGCTCGGGTCCATGTCGCGGCGGCCCTGCCGGCGGACGGCGTCTTCGTCGATATCGGGGCCGGCACCGGCCTGCACACCCTGGCCGCCGCGCACCACCTGGGCCCCCGGGGCCGCGTGCTGGCGGTGGAGCCGAACGCCGCCACCCGCGATCGGCTGGCCGTCAACCTCTCCCTCAACCCCATCGCCGCCACCGTGACCCTGGCGGAAGAGGCGGCCGGGCCCATTTGCGACGGCCTGGTCCTGGCGACCGGCGCCCGCAAGGCCGCCGCGACGCCCGCCTGGGACGCGCCACCGCCGGCCCTGGTGCGCACCCGCCCGCTGCTGGATTTGGCGCGGGCTGCCGGCCTGCACCGTGTCGACGTGCTGCGCCTGGGCTACAAGGCCGGCGCCGACCTGGCGCTGATCCCCTTCCTGCAGGCGGCACCCCAGGCCCTGCGGCCCCGGCTGATCGTCATCGACCGGCGCGGCGCCAAGGGCTGGGGCGTGGATCTGCCGGCCACCCTGGCCTTGTTCGGCTACCGCGCCTGCGGCGTCACGCCGGACGCGCTGCTGTTCCAGGGCGATGCCGCAGTCGACTCCGGCGCCCTGTGGGAACCGGCCGACTGGTCGCTGGTCGCCTCCTGATCCCGCCCGTCTGATCCGCGCGAAAATGGAAAGGGCCCACCGGGGTGATCCGGCGGGCCCTTTCCATTGGTCCTGTAGGACGGCCTCAGCTTCGCTTCACCCCCGCCATGGCGGCGTGCAGGCGGGACAGCTTCACCTTCCGGGGCCGCAGGGCCAGGTAGATGACCGGCGTGGTGTAGAGGGTGATGAACTGCGAGACCAGCAGGCCACCCACCAGGGCGATGCCCAGGGGTTGGCGCAGTTCGGCCCCCGTGCCGCCGCCGACGGCCAGCGGCACGGCGCCCAGCAGGGCGGTCAGCGTCGTCATGGTGATGGGGCGGAAGCGTTCACGGCACGCCTCCGTGATGGCGTCCACCGGGGACATGCCCTGGATGCGCTCCGCCGCCAGGGCGAAGTCCACCAGCATGATGGCGTTCTTCTTCACGATACCCATCAGCAGGATGATGCCGATGAAGGAGATCATCGACAGCTCGAACCCCGTGGCCATCAGCGCCAGGATGGCGCCGATGCCGGCCGACGGCAGGGTGGACAGGATGGTGATGGGCTGGGCCCAGCTTTCGTACAGCATGCCCAGCACGATGTAGATGGTCACCAGCGCCGCCAAGATCAGCAGGGGCTGGCCCTGGTTCTGCTGCTGGAAGATGCGGGCGATGCCGCCCACCTCCACCCGCATCGAGGCCGGCATGGCCAGTTCCGTCACCGCCTGCTGCGCCCGGGCCAGCGCGTCCACCTGGGCGACGCCCTCGGCCAGGTTGAAGCTGAGGGTGGAGGAGGGGTACTGCCCCTCATGGTTCACCGACAGGGGCGATTCCTGCACCTGCACCTTGGCGAAGGTGGACAGCGGCACCATGCCCGCCACCGATTTCACATAGATGCGCACCAGGTCGTCCGGGCCCTTCTGCTCATTGGGCGTCGCCTCCAGCACCACATGGTACTGGTTGCGGGCACCGTAGAGGGTGCTGACCTGCTTCTGGCTGAAGGCGTTGCCCAGGGCCGCGTCCACGTCCGACGGCGTCAGGTTCATGCGCGAGGCCAGGTTGCGGTCGATGACCACCTTGGCGTCCAGGCCGGCCTTGTCCTGGTCGGAACTGACGTCCTGGAAATAGTCCGGCAGCTCCTTCAGCTTGGCCACCAGCTTGGGCCCCCATTCATAGAGGTCGTCCAGGTTGTCGCTCAGCAGCGAAACCTGGAACTGCGAGTCGCTGCTGCGCCCGCCGAAGCGCAGGTCCTGCTCCGCCTGCAGGAAGACCTGCAGCGCCTCCATCTTGGCAAACTTGGGCCGCAGGCGGGCGATGACCTGGTCGGCGCTGGCGTCGCGCTGGTTCCTGGGCTTCAGCGAGATGGTCATGCTGCCGGTGTTGGCGCTGCTGCTGCCGGGGCCGCCGCCGCCGCCGCCGGTGGTGCCGCCGATGGCCGCCACCGCCGGATCGTCGGCGATGATCTTCACCACCTCCTGCATGCGGCGTTGCATGGTCTGGAACGAGGTGTCGGCCGAGGCGCGCACGCTGCCGCGCAGCAGGCCCGTGTCCTGCTGGGGGAAGCCGCCCTTGGGCACGACACCGTACAGGTAGATGGTGCCGAAAATGGTGCCGATGGCCACGAACAGCATGAGGATGCGGTGCCGCATCACCCAGCCCAGGCCCTTCATGTACAGGTTGGTGGCGCCATCCAGCGGCCGGCCCACCCAGCGGTCGGCCCAGTTGGCCTTGCGCTCACGGGCATGGTCGACGAAGCGGGCGCACATCATGGGCGTCAGGGTCACCGACACGATGCCCGACACCAGGATGGCCGCCGTCAGCGTCATGGCGAATTCGTGGAACAGCCGGCCCGCCAGCCCACCCATGAAGATGATGGGCATGAACACGGCCACCAGCGACAGGGTCATGGATACGATGGTGAAGCCGATCTCGCGCGCGCCGTCCAGGGCCGCCTGCAAGGGGGGCTTGCCCATCTCACGGTGGCGGACGGCGTTCTCGATCATGACGATGGCGTCGTCGACCACGAAGCCCACGCTGATGGTCAGGGCCATCAGCGACAGGTTGTCCATGCTGTAGTCCAACATCCACATGACGGCGAAGGTGCCGGCCAGCGACAGGGGCACGGCGGTGGCGGCGGCCAGCGTGGGCGCCAGGCGGCGCAGGAACAGGCCCACCACCAGGATGACCAGGCCGATGGAGATCAGCATGGTGATCTGCACGTCGTCCACGCTGGCACGGATGGTGCCGGTCTGGTCGTTGACCACGTTGATGTCGATGCCGGGCGGCAGCCACTTCTGGATCTGGCCCAGGTTGGCCTTGATCAGGTCCACCGTCTTGATGACGTTGGCGCCCGGCTGCTTCAGGACCGAGACCAGCACGGCCGGCTGCGTGCCGAACCAGCCCGCCTGGCGGATGTTTTCCGAGCTGTTCAGCACCGTGGCCACGTCGCCCAGGCGAAAGACGGTGCCGCTGGCGGTGCGCACCACCAGGTCGCGATAGTCCTGCGCCTTCAGCATGGTGTCGTTGGTGGTCACCGTCATCAGCGTGTCTTCGCCGTCCATGGTGCCGACGGGCTGGCTGACGTTGGCGTTGGTGATGGCGGTGCTGATGTCGGCCAGGCTGATCTTGCGCGCGGCCAGGGCGTTCACGTCCACCTGCACGCGGATGGCGGACTTCTCGCCACCGGCGGCGGAGGCCTGGGCCACGCCCTCGATCTGCGACAGGCGCTGGGCCAGGATGCCGTCGGCGGCGTCGAAGATGGCCTGGTTGGTCAGGGTCTTGGACGTCAGGGCCAGCGTCATGATGGGCCGGCCGTTGGGGTTGGCCTTGCGGAACGTGGGCTGGCTGGTCAGGCCCGAGGGCAGGTCGGTGGCGGCGGCGCTGATGGCCGCCTGCACGTCGCGCGCCGCGTCCGTCACCGGCCGGCTGACGTCGAACTGCAGGATGATGGTGCTGACGCCCAGCGACGTGGTCGAGGTCATCTCGTTCACGCCGGCGATCTCACCCAGGTGACGCTCCAGCGGGGCGGTCACCGTCGCGGCCATGGTCACGGGGTCGGCCCCCGATTCCCTGGCCTGGATGAAGATGATGGGCAGGTCGGTGTTGGGCAGGGACGCCACCGGCAGGAAGGCGTACGCCACCGCCCCCACCAGCGCCAGGCCGATGGCCAGCAGGGCCGTGCCGATGGGCCGGCGGATGAAGGGTTCGGAGATGCTCATGGGATGGCCGCTCCGCGCTTCAGTCTGCCAGGCCCGTCAGGGGTGGGGGCGCGCCCGGGGGCACGTCTTCCGTCCGGTCGCCGCCGGTACGCCGGGCGACCCAGGCGCGCAGCCGCTCCATGTACAGATAGATCACCGGCGTGGTGTACAGGGTCAGCAGCTGCGACAGGATCAGGCCGCCGACGATGGTGATGCCCAGCGGCCGGCGCAGCTCCGACCCCGTGCCATGCTCCAGCGCCAGGGGCAGGGCGCCCAGCAGCGCCGCCATGGTGGTCATCATGATAGGGCGGAAGCGCAGCAGGCAGGCCTCCACGATCGAGTCGTGGGGGGACTTGCCCTCCACCCGCTCCGCCTCGATGGCGAAGTCGATCATCATGATGGCGTTCTTCTTCACGATGCCCATCAGCAGCACGATGCCGATCAGGGCCACCAGCGACAGGTCGTTGCCGGTCAGCCACAGCGCCAGCAGGGCGCCGATGCCGGCCGACGGCAGGGTCGACAGGATGGTCACCGGGTGGATGATGCTCTCATACAGCACGCCCAGCACGATGTAGATCGTCACCACGGCGGCGGCGATCAGCCACGGCTCGCTGGCGATGGAGGTCTGGAATTCCGCCGCCTCGCCGGCGAAGGAGCCGGTCACCGTGTCCGGCATGCCGATGTCCTTCTCCGCCTTGGTCACGGCGTCCACCGCGTCGCCCAGCGACTGCCCCTCGGCCAGGTTGAAGGTGACGGTCAGGGCCGGGAATTGGGCCTGGTGGTTCACCGTCAGGGGCGCGCTGGTGGTCTCGATCTGCACCAGAGAACTCAGCGGCACTTGGGTGTTGGTGGTGACCTGGGTGCTCTGCGCCACCGTGTTCACCGCCACCGGCCCGCCGGTGCTGGGCACATACAGGCGGCCCAGCGCCTCGGGGCTGGATTGCAGCTTCTCCGGCACCTCCAGCACCACGCGGTACTGGTTCATCTGGGCGTAGATGGTGGAGATCTGGCGCTGGCCGAAGGCGTCGTACAGCACGTCGTCGATGCTCTGGATGCTGACCCCCAGGCGGGCGGCCAGGGCGCGGTCAACGTTCAGCACCACCTGGCGGCCGTTGGTCTGCTGGTCACTGGCCACGTCGCGGAACTGGGGCAGGCTGCGCAGCTTGGCCACCAGCTTGGGCGCCCATTCCGCCAGTTCCACGCCGTCGGCGTCGGCCAGGGTGTACTGGTACTGCGTGCGGCTGGCGCGGGCGCCGATCTGGATGTCCTGCACCGACTGGACGTAGACCTCGCCCTGCACGCCCGACAGCTTGTGGCTGAGGCGCACGGCGACCGCGTCGGCATTGGCCGATCGTTCGTTCCGCGGCTTCAGGCCCACGGACAGGTGGGCGGTGTTGGGGGTGGGGTTGACGGTGCTGGCGCCGGCGAAGCTGGTCACCGACACCACGTCAGGGTCCTGGGCGACGATATCGGCCACCTGCTGCTGCAGGCGGCGCATGGACGAGAACGAGCTGTCCTGGTCGCCGTCCACGGTGATGGCCAGGATGCCCGTGTCCTGGCTGGGCAGGAAGCCCTTGGGCATCCACATGTAGAGGACGACGGTCAGCACCAGGGTGCCGATGGCCACCAGCAGGGTCAGGAACTGGAAGCGCATGACCACGGACAGGGTCCGCTCATAGCCCCGCAGCATCCAGTTGAAGCCGGCTTCCGTCCATTCCAGCGGGGAATATTTGGCCCAGCGCGAGCGGCGCCGGTGGGCGGCCTGCTCGTCGGCGTGGCTGCGCAGCAGGCGGCCGCACATCATGGGCGTGACGGTCAGCGACACGACGGCCGAGGCGACGACGGCGATGGTCAGGGTCAGCGAGAATTCGCGGAACAGGCGGCCAATGATGCCGCTCATGAACAGCAGGGGGATGAACACCGCCACCAGCGATACCGTCAGCGAGATCACGGTGAAGCCGATCTGCTTGGCGCCCTTGTAGGCGGCGGGCAGGGGGGCCTCGCCCGCCTCGATGTAGCGAATGACGTTCTCGATCATGACGATGGCGTCGTCGACGACGAAGCCGGTGCCGATGGTCAGCGCCATCAGCGACAGGTTGTCCAGGCTGAAACCGCACAGGGCCATGACGCCGAAGGTGACGATCAGCGACAGGGGCAGGGCCACGGCCGGAATGACGGTGGCGCGGCCGGACCGCAGGAAGGCCAGGATGACCAGCACCACCAGCACGGTGGTCAGCACCAAGGTTTCCTGTACGTCGCGCACGCTGGCGCGGATGGTCTCGGTACGGTCGGCGACGATGGTCAGCTTGATGCCGGCGGGCAGGGCCGCCTGCAGCTCATGCAGCTTGGACTTCAGGCGGTCGGCCGTTTCCACGATGTTGGCACCCGGCTGGCGCTGGATGTCCAGCAGCACGCCCTGCTTGCCGTTGAACCAGGCACCCACGCGGGAATTCTCCAGCCCGCGGGTCACCACGCCCACGTCCTTCAGGTGGACGGGGGCGCCGTTCTTGTAGGTGACGATGACGTCGGAATAGGCCTCGGCCTTTTCGATCTGGTCGTTGGCGGTGATGGTATAGGCCTGGGCGACGCCGTCGAAGCTGCCCTTGGCCTGGTTCACGTTGGCCTTGCCCAGGGCGGTGCGGATGTCCTCCATGCTCAGGCTATAGGCGGCCAGGCGCTCCGGCTGGATCTGGATGCGTACGGCCGGGCGCTGGTTGCCCTGCACGGTGACGCGGCCCACGCCCGACACCTGGCTCAGCTTCTGCGCCAGCAGGCTGTCGGCCGTGTCGGACAGGGTGGAGATGGGCAGGGTTTCCGAGGTCAGCGCCAGCGACAGGATGGGCGGGTCCGCCGGGTTGACCTTGGCGTATGTGGGCGGATAGGGCAGCGTCTTGGGCAGGGTGCTGCCGGCGGCGTTGATGGCCGCCTGCACGTCCTGTGCTGCGTCGTCGATGTTGTGGCCCAGGCCGAACTGCAGCGTGATGTTGGACACGCCGAAGCTGGAGATGGACGTCATGACGTCCAGGCCGGGAATCTGCCCCAGCTGGCGTTCCAGCGAGGCGGTGATCAGCGTGGAGGTGGTGTCGGCGCTGGCGCCGGGCAGCTGGGTGGTGACCTGGATGACGGGGAAGTCCACTTCCGGCAGCGACGACACCGGCAGCGCCCGATACCCCAGGAAGCCCACCAGCACGATGCCGATCGCCAGCAGCGTGGTGGCGATCGGCCGGGCGATGAAGGGGGCGGAAACGTTCATCGCGGCTGGCCGCCCTGGCTATTCGCTGGTGCGGGCTGGCCATTGGCGGGCTGATTTGGGTTGGGCGCACCCTGAGGAGTCGGGCCTTGCGCCGGGTCGCTGCCCGGCTGGCCACCCTGGTTGCGGCGGCGATGGTGTTCACCCTCGGGCCCGGCTTGGCCGTTGCCGCCCTGACCCTGGCCGCGGTGGTGTTGGCCGGTGGCGCCCGCGGGCGCCCCGGCGTCCGGCGTCGCCCCCGCCGGGGCGGCGATGTTGATCTTGGCGCCGTCCTGCAGTCGGTCCTGGCCGTTGACCACCACGCGCTCGCCCACCTGCACGCCGTCCGACAGGGCGGACTTGTCGCCTTCGTTCAGGATGACGGTCACGGGGCGGGGGGTGACGGTGTTGTCCTCGTTGACGATGTAGACGAAGGTGCCGTTGGGGCCATGCTGGATGCTTGAGGCCGGCACAACAGCCAGCTTGGGCTTCACCTCCAGCAGCAGGCGCATGTTGACGAAGCCGCCCGGCCACAGGCGATTGTCCTTGTTGGGGAAGGACGCCTTCAGCTTGATGGTGCCGGTGGTGGTGTCCACTTGGTTGTCCAGGGTGGTCAGGGTACCCTTGTCCAGCTGGCGGCCGTCGGAACTGACGGCCAGCACGCTCAGCGTCTCGCCCTTGGCCAGGTGGGCGTTGATGACGTCCAGCTGCTGCTGCGGCAGGGTGAAGACACCCGAGATGGGCTGCATCTGGGTGATGACCACCAGGCCCGTGCTGTCGCTGGAACTGACGATGTTGCCCACGTCCACTAGGCGCAGGCCGGTGCGGCCGTCGATGGGCGCCTTGGTCACCGTCCAGTCCAGGTTGGTGCGGGCGGTTTCCACGGCCGCCTGGTCGTATTTCAGCGTCGCCTCATACTGGGCAACGGTGGCCTTCTGCGTGTCATAGGTCTGCTGCGTGCCGTACTTCTCGGCCGCCAGGGCGCGGTATCGCTCCAGGTCCAGCCGGGCGTTGGCCAGCTGCGCCTGGTCCTGCGCCACCTTGGCCACCGCCTGGTCATAGGCCGCCTGGTACAGGCGCGGGTCGACCACGGCCAGCGTGTCGCCGGCCTTCACGGTCTGGCCTTCGGTGAAGGCGACCTTGGTCAGCTGGCCGCCGATGCGGGTCTTGACCGTGACGGTGTTCAGCGCCTGCACCGTGCCCAGGCCGTCCAGGTAGACCGGCATGTCGGCCAGCACCACCGGCGTCACCGCCACGGTGGGGATGGAGAAGCCGCCGCCACGACGCCCGCCGCCGCCCGGGCCCCCGGGACCGCCTGGCGGCGGGCCGCCGGCGCCCTGCCGCCCGCCCGGCCCACCACCCGGTGCACCGGGGGGGCTGCCCGCGTCCTGGCTGCTCGGCTTCTTGTGCATGACCCACCACGCGCCACCACCCAGCAGCACCACGACCAGGGCAGACACCCAAACACTGCGTCGCATCGAAATCCCAACCTTCCCGATGATCTCTGGAACCCGGGTTTATACGCCGGCCGTCCGAAGATCCTGTTGTCTCGCTTATTCCCACGGATGGGCGTGGCCGGTAAGATTTGAAAAGGCCCGTACCCGACTGCCCTGCCTAGTATTTCGCGCCTTCTCTTACCCCGAAAACCGCCAGGCGTCAGCACCGCTTGCACCTGCCCCCCTGGGTCCGCTTCGCCGCCTGTGCTCGGGGCCGTCCCGCCCGTGCTGGCCGGCAGGCTATAGCGGTGCCGGGTGACGGTTTTATGTCATCCCCCGCTGGATACCGCCTGCGCCAATTGGCGCATGGCGGGGTGAAAGTGTCGCCTGCGGCATGATCGGGACCGGATGATTTTGCATTGCGGCAAATCGCGCTCTGGTTTGGGGTTGACGCAGGTCCCCCGCCCGGTTTATTGGCGGGCCGTCGGTTGTCCTCCGCCGTCTGGAACCCCGGTTCCGCACGACGGGCGGTATGCCGTCAACCCCAAGAGAACAGTCACCCTGAGAATGAACCCTCGACCTAGTGAGAGCGGCGCGGACCCGTTTGGCCGGACCCATCCGGCGCGACTGGTCGCTACAGACCGCCAGCCGGGACAGGGGTGTGGGTGGGAGCGTCGGGCCCCTCGCTGAGACGGGGGCATTGACGCCCCCATCCCCGCCTTCGTCCCCGCCGGGCACCGGCCGCGTGACGGAGGCAGCAATGGCCCTCAACAAGACCCGTTTTTCCGCCGGGACCGATCCCGTGTCCGCCGTCATGGCGGCGGCGGCCCGTGCCGCGCAGGCGCAGCGCGCGGCCCTCTCTGGCCATGGCCTCACCCTGGTGTGGCGGCAGGATGCCGCCGGCCGCCCCGTTATGGGCTGGATGCTGATGCGCCGGCCGGTGGCCGCCAACGACATCGCCGCCAACGACGCACCGTCGGAGGGCCGAATGCGGTACGCCCGCTGACCGGTACCTGATTCCCCTGACGCTGTTCGGGCCCGACACCCCATCCGAAACCAAGGGTGACGGGGGGAACGGCCAATGACCATGCATGTCCTTCACGGCGGCCGTGACGGGCTGGGATCACCCAGCCCGCTGGCCCGCCTGGCGCCGTCCCGCTGGGACGTCGTGGCCTTGCCGCTGGTCCTGGGCCTGCTGGCCCTGCTGGTCTTCGGCGGGCACGAGGTGGCGCAGCCGCTGTCGCAGCTGGAACGCACACCCATCACCCTGGACCCGTGGACACTGCCCTACTACGCCCTGCGCACGACGCTGCGCATGCTGGCGGCCCTGGGCGCGTCCCTGCTGTTCACCCTGGTCTATGCGCCGCTGGCGGTGAAAAGCCAGCGCGCGGGGCAGATCCTCATCCCGGCGCTGGACATCCTGCAGTCCGTGCCGGTGCTGACATACCTGTCCTTCACCGTGACCTTCTTCCTGGGCTTGTTCCCCGGCCAGGTGGTGGGGGCGGAGCTGGCCTCCATCTTCGCCATCTTCACCAGCCAGGCCTGGAACATGACCTTCAGCTTCTACCAGTCGCTGCGGACGGTGCCGTCCGACCTGGAAGAGGTGTGCACGGGCTATCACTTCTCCACCTGGCAGCGTTTCTGGCGGCTTGAGGTGCCCTTCGCCATCCCCGGCCTGGTCTGGAACATGATGATGAGCATGTCCGGCGGCTGGTTCTTCGTCGTGGCGGCCGAGGCGGTGACGGTGGGCAGCACCACCATCACCCTGCCGGGCGTGGGCGCCTATCTGGCGCTGGCCATCGAGCAGCGCGACCTGGGCGCCATCGGCTGGGTCATCCTGACCATGCTGGGCGTCATCATCCTTTATGACCAGCTGCTGTTCCGGCCGCTGGTCGCCTGGGCCGACCGCTTCCGCGCCGACACCGTGCAGGCAGAGGAACGCCCGACCTCCTGGGTGCTGACCATGGTGGAACGCTCCACTCTGTTCCGCACCCTGGGCCGGCCGGCCGGCGGCGCCGCCCGCGCCACCCTGCGCTGGCGCCTGCCCTCCCTGCCCAAGCTGCCGGCACCCAGGCTCAGCCCCCGCGCCGTGCGCATGGGGGATTATGTGTGGCAGGGCGCCCTGGCGGTCATGGCGCTGTACGTGGCGGTGCACGGCGTCCAGTTCATGGCCACCGGCGTCACCTGGGGTGATGTCGGCCATGTGGTGCTGCTGGGCCTGGCCACCATGGTCCGGGTGGTGGTGCTGATCGTCCTGGCGGCGGTCATCTGGGTACCGATCGGGGTGATGGTGGGCATGCGCCCGCGCCTGGCCGCCATCGTCCAGCCGCTGGCCCAGTTCCTGGCCGCCTTCCCGTCCAACCTGTTCTTCCCCGTGGCGGTGGCCGCCATCGTGCACTGGACCCTGAACCCGGACATCTGGCTGTCGCCGCTGATGATCCTTGGCACGCAGTGGTACATCCTGTTCAACGTGGTGGCCGGTTCCCAGGCCTACCCCGTGGATCTGCGCGACGTCATCGCCAACCTGCGCCTGCGCGGCTGGAAGAAGTGGCGGGATGCCCTGCTGCCCGGTGTCTTCCCCCACCTGGTGACGGGGGCCATCACCGCCAGCGGCGGCGCCTGGAACGCCAGCATCGTGGCCGAGGCCGTGTCCTGGGGCGACACCCACGTCCAGGCGCGTGGACTTGGCGCCTATATCGCCCAGATGACGACGGACGCCGACTTCCCCCGCCTGGTGCTGGGCAACGTCGTCATGGTCTGTTTCGTCGTGCTGTTCAACCGTCTGGTCTGGCGCCCGCTGTACGCGTACGCCGAACGCCGCCTGCGCGTGTCCTGAAGGAACGGAGGTCCCCATCATGAACCTGACCCCGAAGTCCCTGCGCGCGGCCCTGGGCGCGGCCCCGGGCGCGCATGCCCCGGCCGACCTGGCCACCGCCGGAGTCGCCCCCCGTGGGGCATCCTCCGGCCCCCGTCCGCTGCCCAGCGGCGTGCCCATCCTGACCGTGAAGGACGTCAGCAAGCGTTACGACGCCGACCCCGACAGCCCCCTGGTGCTGGATAACGTCAACATGACGGTGGACCGGCGCGAGATCGTGGCCCTGCTGGGCCGCTCCGGCTCCGGCAAGTCCACCCTGCTGCGCATCATCGCCGGCCTGCTGTCCTCCACCTCGGGCCAGGTGTCCGTGGCGGGCAAGCCGGTGTCCGGCCCGGCGAACGACGTGGCCATGGTCTTCCAGTCATTCGCCCTGTTCCCCTGGCTGACGGTGCTGGAGAACGTGCAGGTGGGGCTGGAGGCGCGCGGCGTGCCCCCGGCGGAGATGCGCAAGCGCGCGCTGGCCGCCATCGACCTCATCGGCCTGGACGGGTTCGAAAACGCCTATCCCCGCGAACTGTCGGGCGGCATGCGCCAGCGCGTGGGCTTCGCCCGCGCCCTGGTGCTGGACCCCGGCATCCTGTTGCTGGACGAGCCGTTCTCCGCCCTGGACGTGCTGACGGCTGAAACCGTCCGCACCGACTTCCTGGACCTGTGGGGCGATGGTCACCTGGCCATCGGCGCCGTGTTGCTGGTCACCCACAATATCGAGGAGGCGGTGCAGATGTGCGACCGCATCCTGGTGATGTCGTCCAACCCCGGCCGGGTGGCGGCGGAGATCGAGGTGACGCTGCCCCATCCGCGCGTCCGCACCGACCCGGCCTTCCGCCAGCTGGTGGATCACATCTACGGCCTGATGACCCGCCGGCGCAAGGCGGCGCCGGGCATCGCCGAGACGCTGGCCGCCGGTCTCAGCCTGCAGCTGCCGCATGTGTCGACCAACGTGCTGGCCGGCCTGATGGAAATGGTGGATGCCGAGCCGCACAACGGCGTGGCCGACCTGCCCGTCATCTCCTCCGCCCTGCAGATGTCCACCGACGACCTGCTGAAGGTGGCGGAAACCTTGCAGATGCTGGGCTTCGCCGAGGTGGTGGAGGGCGACATCCGCCTGCTGCCCCCGGCGCGGCAGTTCGCCCAGGCCGAGCTGGACGTGCGCAAGCGCCTGTTCGCCGACCATCTGCTGCAACGCATCCCGCTGGCCAGCCACATTCGCCGCGTCCTGCAGGAACGTCCCAACCACCGCGCCCCCCGGCCCCGCTTCGAGACGGAGCTGGAGGACCACATGTCCGAGACCGCGGCCGATGAGACGCTGAAGGCCATGATCAGCTGGGCGCGCTATGCCGAGGTCTTCGCCTATGACGGCGACACGGCGCAGTTCCACCTGGACGCGGAGGAAGAGGCTTAGTTTTTTTCCTCAAGCGCCGGCAGCCGCATTCACGGCTTTGGCTTTCCTCGATTTTTAGTCCGCTCCGCTTCCCAAAAATCTCCGGCGGACGCGGTCGCGTCCTAGGAGGAGAGCAAAGGGGCAAGCATTCCAAGTTTGCGAGAAGAGACTTGGCAGAACGGGCCGCCGGTGGTGCACTGCGCGGCCCGTTCCCTTTTCTGGACACCGCCCATGGCCCGCCTGGCTGCCCCCCGCCTCTTCGCCCTGTCCTTGGCTGGAATGGCTTGGTTTGGCGATGGTGCCGGGGCGGTGGGTCTGCCGTCCACGCCGGCCAAGCCCGTGACGGACAGCTTCTTCGGCCAAGTGGTCGCGGATCCCTATCGCTGGCTGGAGGATTGGTCTGACCCAGTGGTGAAGCGGTGGTCGGCCGATGAAAACGCCTACAGCCGCGTCTACCTGGACGCCGTACCCCAGCGTGCCGCCATCAAGGCCCGCTTGGAGTCGCTGATCGCCGCCACGCCCAGCCGCTATTCCGGCGTGCGCGCCGCCGGCGGCCATCTGTTCGCCCGCTACACCGACCCGCGCCTGCAACAGCCGCAGGTGGTCATGATCGATGATGGGATGACCACGGCGCCGTCGCGCGCGCTGGACGTGAAGGTGATCATCGACCCCAACCGGATCGACTCGCGTGGCCTGACGGCGGTGGACTGGTTCGTGCCGTCCCCCGACGGCCGGCTGGTGGCCGCCAGCCTGTCCACGGGCGGCAGTGAGAATGGCAGCGTGCATGTCTTTGACACCGCCACCGGGACGGAGGTAGGTGAGGTCATTCCCCGCGTGCAATATCCCACCGGCGGTGGCGACCTGGCCTGGTCCGCGGACGGCAAGGGCTTCTGGTATACCCGCTACCCGGGGGAGGAGCGGCCGGAGGCCGACCGTCATTTCTACATGCAGGTCTACTGGCATCCGCTGGGTGGCGATCCACACAACGACAGTTACGTGCTGGGCCGCGACTTTCCCCGCATCGCGGAGGTGGAGCTGGACAATCGCGAAGGCACGGGGCCCCTGGTCATCTCGGTCGCCAACGGCGATGGCGGGGAATTCGAACACTTCCTGCTGCCCCAGTCCGCCGGACCTACCGGCACACCGGCGCCGGTCACCCGGTTCGCCGACAAGGCGGTGGCGGTGGCGCCCGGGCCCGACGGCGCGCTTTACCTGATTTCCCGCCTGAATGCGCCGGCGGGGCGCCTGTTGCGCCTGGCGCCGGGGGACACCAACCTGGTCCATGCCAAGGTGCTGGTGCCCGAGGGCAAGGCGGCGCTGCTGTCCGACCGGGGCTCCCACTCCCTCGCCGTGACGGACAGCCGTGTCTATCTGCGCCGCATCGAAGGCGGCCCCATCACCGTGGCCATGGTGGCGCCCGCCACGGGCCAGCCGCTGGGTCCGCTGCCCCTGCCGCCGGTCTCCGCCAACCATGAGCTGGTGCCCCTGGCCGGCAACCGCGTGCTCTATGACATGACCACCTATCTCAAGGCGCCCGCCTACGCCATCTATGACGAGCGCCGGCAAAGCATGGACGAGACCAAGCTGTCCGCCGCCGGTGGGCTGGATTTCAGCGACGCCGAGGTGGTGCGCGACGCCGCCACCTCCGCTGATGGCACCTCGGTGCCGGTCACCATCATCATTCCGAAGGGCGCGCGCAAAGGGGGCAAGGCGCCCGCGCTGCTGACCGGCTACGGCGGCTTCGGCGTCAGCCTGACGCCGGGCCAGCTCACGGCGGAACAGCGCCTGTGGCTGGATGCCGGCGGCATCTACGCCATCGCCAACCTGCGCGGCGGGGCGGAGTTCGGCGAGGCTTGGCACGACGCCGGCCGCCTGACCAACAAGCAGCATGTCTTCGACGATTTCGCCGCCGTGGCCCACCTGCTGGTGCAGCGGGGCTATACCGATGCCGACCACCTGGCCCTGATCGGCGGCAGCAATGGCGGCCTGCTGATGGGCGCCACCCTGACCCAGCATCCGGACTTGGCCCGCGCCGTGGTGGGCAATGTCGGCATCTACGACATGGTGCGGACGGAACTGGACCCCAACGGCGCCTTCAACATCACCGAATACGGCACCGTGAAGGATTCGGCACAGTTCCGGGCGCTGTACGCTTATTCCCCCTATCACCATGTGACGGATGGCGTCCGCTATCCCGCCGTGCTGCTGGCGACGGGGGAGAATGACGGCCGCGTGAATCCCATGCATTCGCGCAAGATGGTGGCCCGGCTGCAGGCAGCGGACCCCGCCGGCCTGCCCATCCTGCTGCGCACCACCGCCAATGCCGGTCATGGCCACGGCAGTTCCCTGGCCGAGCGCGTGGCCCTGTCGACCGACATCTACGGCTTCCTGTTCGACCAGCTGGCCATGACCCTGCCGCTGCCGTCGGCCAAGTGACGCATTAAACCGGATGGTGCATTAAGGCTGTCGCGGGCGGGGTGGCTGGCCCATAGTAGGGACCTGTTTTTCCTGATCCTGTTCCCCCGCAAGGAACCGCCTGGTGCCATGATGTCCCCGCCTGCCGACCCGCCGCCATTCCCCGCTCCGGCGGATGGGATGGACTGGCTGGACCCTGCCTGCCGGTTGATCCAGGACGGCCAGTCCCATGACCGGGCGGCCTTGCTTGGGCGGGCGCGGGACCTGGCCGGCCGGTTGCGGCCCGCCGCGCGCATCGGGGCGGTTGCGGCCACACCGCTGGCTGTGGCGGTGACCCTGCTGGCGGCCCGCCTGCTGGACGCCGAACTGTTCCTGATGCGGGGCACTGCTGTGCCCGCCGGGGTTGACGCGGTGGTGGATGCCGGCGGCGGGGTAACGCGCCCGGGCGGCGCGGTGCCCGGCGCCACGCCCGGCTTCGCCCTGGTGCTGGAAAGCTCCGGCACCACCGGTACACCCAAGCGTCTGCGCCACGCTTTCGATCGGCTGGCGGCCCGTATCCAGGGGGGGCGGGGGCGGGGCAGCGTGTGGCTGGCCACCTTCGATCCGGGTGGTTATGCCGGCCTGCAGGTGTTGCTGACCGTGCTGCGCGGTGGCGGGACGCTGGTGGCGGGCGACGCCCCCGACGTGCCGGCGCTGGCGGACCTGGCCCAGCGTCACGCCGTCACCCACATCAGCGCCACGCCCAGCTTCTGGCGGGCCTTCCTGCTGACGGGAAAGACGCCGCCGCTGAAGGCGGTGACCCTGGGGGGTGAGGCGACGGACCAGTCGCTGCTGGACCGGCTGTCGGCCGCCTTTCCCAACGCCGCCGTGCGCCACATCTATGCCAGCACGGAGGCGGGCGCCCTGTTCGCCGTGGCGGACGGCCGCGCCGGCTTCCCCGCCGCCTGGCTGGAGACGGGGGTGGAGGGTACCGACCTGGCCGTGCGTGACGGTGTGTTGTGGGTCCGGGGGCCCCGTCTGGCCACCGCGCTGGCCGGCGGCCCCCTGCCGACCGATGCCGACGGCTGGTATGCCACGGGCGACCGGGTGGACATCGTCGGCGACCGGGTGCTGTTCCGGGGGCGCGAGGACGGTGTGGTCAACGTCGGCGGCGTGAAGGTCATGCCCGATGAAGTGGAGACTCTGATCCAGGCGGTGCCGGGCATCGCCGACGCCGCCGTGCGGGTGCGGGCCAGCCCCATCACCGGGCATCTGCTGACGGCGCAACTGGTGGCGGTACCGGGCCAGGATCCCGAGGCCTTGCGCCAAAGGGTGGCGGCTGCCCTGGCTGGCCTGCCGGCGGCCGCCCGTCCCCGGCGGCTGGAATTCGTTACGGATCTGGAATTATCCCCGTCCGGCAAGAAGAAGCGGGTGCAGGAATGAGTGACCATATCATCGTCACCGGCGGCAGCCGGGGCCTGGGCTTGGCGCTTGTGCGCGCCCTGCTGGCGGACGGCTGGCGCGTCTCCACCTGCGCCCGCAGCCCGACGGCGGAGGTGGAGGATCTGGTGGCCCGGCACGGCGACCGCTTTCTGTTCCAGGTGGCGCAGGTGGGCGACGCGGGCCAGGTGACCGCCTTCGTCGACGCCGCTGCGGCCTGGGCCGGCGGGCTCTATGGCCTGGTCAACAACGCCGGCATCGCGCGCGAGGGCATCCTGGCCACCTTGCCCCAGGTGGAAATCGACACCCTGATTCAAACCAACCTGAACGGCGCCATACAGGCGGCCCGAGCCGCCCTGCGGCACCTGCTGCGCCGCCCGGCCACGGCGGCGCCCGCCGGCGGGCGCATCATCAACATCTCTTCCATCATCGGGCAGCGCGGCTATACCGGCCTGGCCGCCTATGCTGCCACCAAGGCGGGAATGGACGGCATGACCCGAGCGTTGGCGCGAGAGGTGGGGCGGCGGGGCATCACCGTCAACTCGGTGGCGCCGGGCTATCTGGAGACGGAGATGTCCTCGACGCTCAGCGCCGGCCAGCGCGACCAGATTATCCGGCGCACGCCGCTGGGCCGCCTGGGCACGGCCGACGACGTGGTGCCGGTGGTGCGCTTCCTGCTGGGCCCGTCTGCCGCCTATATTACCGGGCAGACCTTGGTGGTCGACGGCGGCATCAGTTGCTGATGGGAGATCGTTGATGGCGTTGGCCCGGTTGAACGGCGTGGCGGTGCGGGGCATCGTCTCGGCACTGCCGGCCCGGGTGGAGGATACGGCGGACCTGGCCGCCCGCTTCGGGGAAGAGGCGGCGCGCCGCCTGGCCACCGCCACCGGCATCCATGCCCGCCATCTGGCGGCGCCCGGCCAATGCACATCCGACCTGGCGGTGCCGGCGGCCCAGGCCTTGTTGGACGGGCTGGGCTGGCCGGCCGACAGCGTCGACCTGCTGGTCTTCGTCAGCCAGACCCACGACCAGGTGCTGCCGGCCACGGCTTGCCTGGTGCAACGGCGGTTGGGCCTGTCCAAGAGCGCTGCCGCCTTCGACCTGTCGCTGGGCTGCTCCGGCTATGTCTATGGCCTGTGGGCAGCGGGCTCGGCGCTCGCCTCATTGCTGCCCCGGGCCGATGGACGGCCGGCGCGGGCCCTGCTGCTGGCGGGCGATACGACCAGCCATATCCTGGATCCGGATGACCGGGCGGTGGCGCCCCTGTTTGGCGACGCCGCCGCCGCCACGGCGCTGGAGGTCGATGCCGCCGCGCCGCCCATGATCGTGGATGTGGGCACGGACGGCGCCGGTGCGCCCTATCTCATGGCGGCGGGTGGGGCCATGCGGGCACCGGACCGGCCGCCACGCCTGTTCATGGACGGCACCCAGGTCTTCGCCTTCACGTTGCGCGAGGTGCCGGGCGCCATCGCCGCCACCTTGGCCGCCGCCGGCTGGACCGCCGCGGATGTGGACCGTTTCGTCCTGCACCAGGCCAATGAAATGATGCTCCGCCGCCTGGGCCATAAGATCGGCGCCACGGATGAACAACTGGTGCTGGCCCTGGCCCGCCATGGCAACACCAGTTCGGCCAGCGTGCCGCTGGCCTTGACCGACGCGGTGGCGGCCGATCTCAAGGCCGGGGCCTTGCGGGTCCTGTTGTCCGGATTCGGAGTGGGATGGTCCTGGGCCACGACGGCGGCCACCCTGGGGCCCCTGGCCGTGTGCGAGACCATTGTGCTGCCGGCCTGAAAGGCCGGAGCTGATACCCGTGGCATTTGATCGTGACCGCTCAAATGCCCCCTCAATCGCCGGGCGCCAGCATGCGCTGGCTCGGCTTCCTCGCTGTGCCCTGCGGTGCTCGCTCCGGCGCCCGCGGTCGCGGGCTACACCGGCACGAGTCAACATCTCGTGCCGGTGGTATTATTCGTCGACGGCGGGGGCGGCCACCTTGCGGCGGCGGCGCACAACCTCCACCGGCGGCTTGGGGGCCGGCGCGGCCTCGGCCGTTTCCTTGATGTCGAACAGCTTACGGCACAGCTTCAGGGCGCGATAGTTGTTGCCCTCGCGCACCAGCGTCTGCACTTCGTCGAACAGGTCGGCCTTGTCGGGATGCTGGACCCGCGCCTCTTCCAGGATGGCGGCGAAGTGCACCATGTTGGTGCTGGCGTCCTCGGGGAAGATGTAGATCAACTGGATGATGAAATAGAGCCGCTTCTCGATGGTGTCGCAGTTCTCTTCCTTCAGGATTTCCCGGCCACGCAGGAAATTCACCTTGTTGTAGAAGAATAGCGAGACGGGGTGATCGCCGATGCCGATGACGGCGCCGTTGACGATCAGCTTTTCTCCCGGGCGTAACACCAGTTTCAGCGGCAAGGGGGCAATCCTTCCTTCAGAACGCAGCCTCGGGGCCAGGGCCCGGGGCCAGGGTCCAGCCGCGTGGGCCGAACCGGGCAGAACCTTAAACGAATAAAGCCGCCCGGACGGGCGGGCGTATGCGCGCACCCCTAGGAATTACGGCAGCCGACCCCGTCCGGTCACCAAAAAACCGCTGGCCGCCGGAATTGACCGACCAAAAAAGAAGGTGGCGGACGTTGCCGTCCGCCACCCTCCGTACTTCCATGCTTGGGCTGGTCTATTAGAACAGCTTGAGGATGGACTGCTGAGCCTGGTTGGCCAGGGACAGGGTGGTGACACCCAGGGACTGCTTGGTCTGCAGGGCCAGCAACTGGGCGCCGGCTTCGTTCTGGTCGACCTGCGTCAGGTTGTCGGCACCGTCCTGCAACACATTGTTGAACGCGTTCGTGAAATCCGAACGGGTCTGAATGATGTTCAGGTTGGTGGCGAGCGTCTGAGAGGCGGAACGCAGAACGTTGGTCGCGTTGGTCAGCTGGGCCTGGGCCTTGTCGATGTCCGCACGATCCAGGAAGTTGTTCTGGGCGTAGTCGACGGCCAGACCCTGGCCCGAGGTGGTGACGTTGGTCGCCGCCACGGTGATGCCGCTGCTGTTGTTCTCGTTGAACTGGACGCTCAGGTCGTTCGACGTGCCCGCCGCGGTGGTCTGCGCGGTGGAGATGTTGGCGGCCTTGTTGGCGCTGGCCGCCTGCCGGACGTTCGAGGCATCGACATTCAGACGAACGGTGCCGGTGCTGAACGAGAAGGCGTTCTCACCGTCGGACAGCTTGGAGTCGCCTCGCTCGTTGGTGCCGGAACGGGTCACGGAGACGCCGTTCAGGTCCGTGGCGGTCACGGAAACATCCACGTTCTTCTCGATGGTGGACGTGCCATTGCCGGCGGTACCCAGCGCTTCCAGCGAGGCGCGGTCCACGGTGAAGGAAACCACCGTGCCTGACGAGAAGGACAGCGAAATGTCCTTGGTCAGTGCGTTGGAGGCCGAGGTGCCCAGCGAGAACGAGCTGGCGGTACCAGCGGTGGCACCAGCGGTGATGGTGAACTGGTTGTTGGCACCGCCCGCACCGACCGAGAAGCCCGAGAACGCGCCGTGCAGGGCGTTGCCAATCACCGTCTTCAGGTTGGTGGCGATGTTCTGCTGACGGGTCGCGGTATCGGCCGCCGACACGTCACCCGCCGAAGCGGTGTAGGTGAAGGACGTGCCGTTGATCGTGGCCGTGAAGGTGTCACCCTGCTCGATATTGCCGGTGATGGACACCTGCGAGATCTGGGCCGTACCCGACGAACCAGCAGTCTGCAGCGTGTTGGTGGCAGACTGGGTGTTATCGAAGAAGTTGATGGTCCGCGACTCGTCGCCTTCCGTCACCACGACGCTGCGCTGCTGGCCGACCGCGCCGCGGGTCTGGATGGAGATGTCGGAGAAGTTGCCGGCGGTCGAGCTCAACGTGCCGGAAACCTTCAGGCCGAAGACACCGCGGGCGGTTTCGGCGTTGGCGATGTCGGCGGCGGCGCCGGAGACGGCGCCGGTGCCCGAGATCTTAACCGAGTAGGTGTCGGCGCCGGTGATGTTGGTGACGCGGGCGTTCGAGATCGAGGTGATCGAGTTCGCGGTCGCGATCGTGGTCGAGGTGGCGGCGTAGGACTGGCCGTTGCCGGCGACCAGATTCTTGCCCGAGTAGCCGCTGTCACCCGCCAGCTTGTCGATCTGGTCCTTGATGCCGTTGAACTGATCGGCCAGCGACTTGCGGGTCGCGACGGAACCGGCATCCGTGCCCAGGTTGGCATAGGCGGTCGTCAGCAGGCCCTGAGCCTGGGTCACGAGCGACTGGATGGAGGTGATGCCCTGGCTGCCAGCCTTGATGGTGCTGACGGCCTGCGACATGCCGTCCTTCAGAGTGGACAGGTCGCTTGCGCGCTGATTCAGGCTCTGCGCGGCGAAGAAAGCGGTCGGACCGTCAAGGGCGGAATTGACCTTGTTACCGGTCGCCAGCTGGTTTTCCAGCTTGCTGGTCGAGGTGTTGGTCTGCTGCAGCAGCAGCAGGTTGGTCCGCATGCTGGACGAAAGCTGAACGGCGTCAGACATAAAAAGTCTCCTTTGGAGAGGGTATGTGTCGCCCGAGTTTTTCGGACACGTTAAGTGATGACTGGTTTCTGTGACGGAGTCAAGGCACGATTGATAAAATTTTAGACGTTTTGTCTATGTCTCAGGATCTACCCGCCGTGCCGGCCTTCACCACGATGGTTCAATACATCACCAACCGTTGACGGATCCTTAACATGGATCAAGGCGCCTCGATAGCGGTATCAGCGGCACGCCGCGCCAGGTCGGCGGCCACCCGGGCCATGACCGGGCGCCAGTCCCCCCGCGCTTCCTGCCGATAGAGGCAGGCGCTGGGGTACCAGTCGCTGTCCGTGCGACCCAGGCCCCAGCGCCAGTCGGGTATCTGCGGCAGAATGACCCACACCGGGCGTCCCAAGGCCCCGGCCAGATGGACCGGGGCGGTGCAGGAACTGATCAGCAGGTCCACCTCCGCGAGGATGGCGGCGGTATCGGCGAAATCCTTGATGTCCGGGGCCAGGTCGGTGAACGCGGCGGGCAGGTCTGCGTCCGCCAGATCCCGCCGCCCATCGCCCATTTGGATACTGAAGACGTGCGTCCCCGGCACACGCAGCACCGGCGCGAAGGCTGCCAGCCGCGGGGAGCGCCAACGGTCGCCGGTGAAGTTCGGGTTGCCGGCCCAAACCAGCGCGACCTTCAGGGCGCCGGGATCCGCCATGGCCCCCCGCAACCGGTCACGCCAGCGCGCGCGGCGATGGTCTTCTCCCGGCAGCCCGTCCAGGGAAAGATAAGGAACCTTGTTGGGAATCGGGACCAGTCCGGCCTGGAAAAGGCCCGGCAGGCTCATGACGGGACACTGCAGGTCGAAGGGGGGCAGCGGCTGGTCCGTGGGCGCCAGTTCCAGCCGGCCGGGTTGCACCAACCCCTGGAACAGGGCCGCAAGCTCCGGCGGTGTCTCCACCAGCAGGCGGCCACCCCGCGCGGCGATGAGCGGCAAATAGCGCGCCGCCATCAGCATGTCACCCAGGCCCTGCTCGATATGGACCAGCAGGGTGCGACCCGGGAAGGGCCCGCCGTCCCAGCCTGGGCGGTCGAAGGTGCGCAGGCGGTTGGTACGGCTGTGGCGCCGCCATTCATACAGCGGCCAACCCTTGGCGTATCGGCCCAGCAGCAGGGACACCAGCGCCAGGTTCCAATTGGGCTCCACCGCGTCGGGCTTGAGGGCCAGCGCTTTTTCCGCCGCCTGGGCCGCGTCCTCGAGTCGGCCCAGGTCGTACAGGGCGGCGCCCAGGGCGGTCCAGGCGCGATGGAAGGCGGGATCAAGGGCCAAGGCCCGGTGGTAGGCATCGACCGCGCCGTGCAAGTCATCCATGGCGCGCCGGCCCATGCCGACATTCAGCCAGCCGCCGACGAAAGCGGGGTTCAGCCGCACGGCCTCCTCGTAGGCGGCCAGGGCTTCGGCCGGCCGTTGCAGTTCGCCCAGCACGCTGCCCAGGTTGGTGTGCAACTCGGGTATCCGAGGGAACAGGGCCAGAGCCTGGCGGTAGCTGGCCACCGCCTCGTCCAGCCGCTTGGCCGCCTTCAGCGCGCCGCCCAGGTTGGACAGGGCCTCGCCGTATCGTGGATCCACCGCCACGGCCGCCTGGAAGGCGGAGATGGCTTCCGCGTTTCGCCCCGCCGCCAGCAAGCAGACGCCCAGACCATTCCATATTTCGGGACCCGGCGCCAAACCGCCGCCGTGCCGGGTGGCCACGGCCTGCTCGTAGAGGGGCAGCGCGTCGGTGGCATGCCCCTGTCCCAGCAGGGCGGCGGCGCGGCGCTCCTGCAATGTCGCCAGGGCATCGGCGGCCTGCGCATGGCCCGACTCCATCTCCAGCACGTGCCGATACAGCGCCTCAGCCGCCTCCGGTTGCCCCAGGACCTGGCGCACCGCGGCCAGCAGCAGGGCGATGGCGGGAATGTCCGGCGCCAGGTAATGGGCCCGTTCCAACCGCGCCAGCGCCACGTGGTCGTCGCCGCGATCGTGGGCCGCCTTGCCCCAGAGATACAGCGCCCGGGCATGGTCTGGCGCCACGGCCACCACGCGGCCATACAGCAGCTCCGCCTCCGCCAGGCGACCGGCCTCATGGTGGTCCAGCGCCAGCTTCAGCCTGTCTTCAACGGTAGCCATAGTGATCGTGCCGTCCCGGCCGGTGATCCACGCGATAGGTCCGCAGCATGGCCGCGAGCGGCATGCCGGTTCAAAACAAATCGCGGATGGGATCGGAAAAGCGGGCAGAACCACCATCTTCCAGATGGATCATGACCCTTCGATGTACGGGACGGAGTCGTCAGGCGACCACGTTGACGGCAGCAGCACCCAGGGTCACTGCCGCCACTGTGGGGCTGATCAAGGCACTGCCTGATCCGCCGCCCGTGCTGGTGGTCGACGCGCCGGTGGTGCCGCCGGAGGCGGCGGCGGTGCTGGTATTGGACGACGCGGTGGCGCCCGCTGCCGACTGGTCGTTGGAGGGGGCCGTCACTTCGGCCGGCAACAGCGGGTTGCCACCCTTGTAATGCGGGGCGCCGGTCGCGCGCAGGCGGTATTGCTCCACCACCTGGCGAGAGGGGATTTGGTAATCGACGGCACCGGTGGTGCTGTCGCGGAACTGGGTAATGGCGATGGCCGCCTGACTGTCATATGTGACGACCGGGCTGATGTAGGCGGGTGCCGACAGACGTGACGTCGTCTCCTCCCCCGCCGGGGAGGTTGCCCCGGAAGCGGCGACAGCCGTAGACGAACCGGCCGCGGTCGTCTCGGCCGAGGTGTCGTTGGTGGCATAGCCCAAGGTCGCCAAGGTCCCGTTGGGGATCTGGGGGTAGGCGGATCCAGTGCTTAACACGCCATCCAGGGCCATGGACTTCGGTCCTTGGTTAGGAGACAATCGGAAATATTCGACACGCCCCTCCGCAAGGGACGTGCACAGGCCAGGAAGACATCGGTTCGGACCCCTTATTCCACCTCTGGTTTCGGGGGGCTTTCCAGGGACGAGTCCTTTGGAAAAGACCGGCGAAAAGGTGGTCAGGGGTGGCGGATTTACGCCACAGTAAATTTTTCAACAATAACTTTAACAAAATTGACGCGGCCGCACAAATTTTTTTCGCAACTCTACCGTTAGGATAGGACTCGGCTTCGCCCCGCTTGCGATCAGAGATTGCGGCTAGGGGCGGGTTTTGATGTGCGATTAATCAAAAAGATAACATTTTCAGGGTGGTGGTTTCGCAACCAGGTCGAATGCCACCTGGCGCACCGTGGCTGACCAATCGCCCCAATTCTCTTGGCGATACAGGCGCAGGGTGGGGTACCAGGGGCTGTCGGCGCGACCGCGCAACCAGCGCCAGCACCCGTCGGCGCGGGACAGCACCCATACCGGCCGGCCCAAGGCCCCCGCCAGATGGGCGACCGCCGTATCCACGGTAATGACCAGATCCAGGCAGGCCACCAGCGCGGCGGTGTCGGCGAAGTCCCGCAACTCCTCCGTCCAGTCCAGCAGCGGAAAGGGCGCCGTGGCCGCCTGTGCGGCGGGGGCGCCTTTTTGCAGGCTGACGAAACGGACGTCATCCGCGGCGGCCAGGGGGGCCAGCGCCGCCAAGGGCACGCTGCGCCGCCGGTCGATCAAGGCCGATACGGGATCGTCCGGGCGGGGGTCGCCCCCCCACACCAGGCCCACGGCCCGCATGCCCGCCGGCACGGCCTGGGCCAGCCGCGCCCGCCAGCCCTCCACCGGCGGCGGCGTCAGATAGGGGCACTGGGCTGGAATGGTCTCCAGCGTGGTGCCCAGGCGATGCGGCAGGCTCATGAGCGGGACGCGGGCATCCCAATCGGCAGCGCTGACCGTGGCGCCGGATGGCACCACCGTCACGCCGGGTAGGCTCAAGGCCATCAGCCGCGCCAACGCCGGCTGCACCATGAGACCGACGCGGGCCAGGCCCAGCCGGTCGGCCGCCCCTTCCAGCAGGGCGGCGTAGCGCGCGAATTGCAGCGTATCGCCGTGTCCCTGCTCGGCATGCACCAGCAGGCGCGTGCCGGCCATCGCCGCCGGATCCGGTCCCCGCCATTCCGGCAGGACGGTCAAGCTGGGGTCCAGCGGCGGCATCTGGCCGGTCTGGTGGCGCCATTCATATTCCTGCCAACCCGTGGCCAGGTCACCCGCCAACAGGCGGGCCAGCGACCGCTGCCAGTGCACCGCCGGTTCCCCGGGCGCCAGGGCCAGCGCCTTGAGGTAAAGCGCTTCGGCCCCGTCATCGTCGCCCAGATCCTTCAAGACCGTGGCTAGATTGGTCAGCGGCCGGTGGTCGTCCGGTGCCGTGGCGGCCGCGCGGGCCAGGACATCCGCCGCCTCCGACAGCCGGCCCTGGGCGTGCAGCAATACGCCCCGGTGGTTCAGCACCTCCGCCCGGCCGGGGTCCTGCGCCTCGGCCTGGTCCAGCGTGGCGGCGGCGGCATCGAAGCGGCCCAGCCGGGTTTCCAGGAAGCCCAGGTTGATCAGGATTTCGGCGGTTTCGTCTTCCATGCCGGGCAGGGCCAGCGCCCGGCGCAGGGCATCGGCCGCCGGCTCCGGCTGGTTCAGGGCCATCAGGGCCAACCCCAAACGCGCCCAGCCCTCACGGCGGCCGGGATCCAGTTCCACCGCACGGCGGGCCAGGGCTGCGGCGATCGTGGCCCGGTGGCCGCTGGACCCGTGGGGAGCAGCCCCTTCGGAGATGGAGAGGTGCTCGCCGGCTTGGTTCAGCCAGAGGTTCGCCAGATTGCGCGTCGCGCCGGCGTGGCCGGGCTGCCGCCGCAGGACCTCGGCGAAGGCCGTCTCCGCCTGGTCCGTCAGGCCGGCTCGCGTCAGGGTCACCGCGAGGTCATCCAGGATGTCGATATCGTCCGGCGCCAGGGCGGCGGCGGCCTTCAAGGCCCGCACGGCGGCCGGCGCGTCCCCGGCGGCCGCCAGGGCGCGGCCCCGCCGCCGTTGCCAGCCAGCGGCCTGGGGCGCGGGCGGATTCAGGGCCAGGGCCTGCTCCAGGCAGTCCGCCTCCAGCGCTGGGCGGCCCAGTGCTGCGGCCGCGTCGGCACGGGTGACGTGGAAGGCGGCGGCCGCCGGGTTGACCCGCGTGGCCTGGCCGGCCAGGTCCAGGGCTTCCTCCGCCCGACCCGTCTGCAGGCACAGCACGGCCAAAAGGTTCAGCGCGTCGCCTTCCGCCGGTGCCACGGCCAGGATGCGGTGATAGATCACCTCGGCATGGCCCAGGGCGCCCTCGCGGTGATGGCGCAAGGCCTCGTTCAGGGCGTCGGTGATGCTGGCCATGGGATTTTCCAGAAGGGAAGCTCAGCCCCGCGCCACGGCGCGGTCGGACACGAAGGGGTTGCTGCGCCGCTCCTGGCCGAAGGTCGACGGCTCGCCATGGCCGGGCAGGAAGGTGATGTCGTCACCCAGGGGGAACAACTTCTCACGAATGGACCGGATCAGGGCGGCGTGATCGCCACGGGGGAAATCGGTACGGCCGATGGAGCCCTGGAAAATGACGTCGCCCACGACGGCCAGGCGAGAGGCCTGGTGGATGAAAACCACATGGCCGGGGGTATGGCCGGGGCAATGCAACACATCCAGCGTCAGTTCCCCCACCAGGACGGTGTCGCCGTCGTCCAGCCAGCGGGTGGGGGTGAAGGGCTTGGCGTACAGCATGCCATACTTGGCCCCGTCTTCCGGCAGGCGGTCGATCCAGAATTTGTCCTCCAGCTGCGGCCCCTCCACCGGCACGCCGGTCACGGCCGCCAGGTCCGCCACGGCGGCCGCATGGTCGACATGGCCATGGGTCACCAGGATGCGTTCCAGCGTCAGGCCTTGGCGTGCCAGGAATTCCTTGATCTGGGTGACGCCATCGCCAGGGTCCACCACCGCCGCCCGCTTGGTCGCCGTGCACCACAGGATGGAGCAGTTCTGCTGGAACGGTGTCACCGGTAGGATGGCCACCTTCAGGGGCGGCGTGCCCGGCGCGGGCTTTGCGGCGGCATCCGACGCGGGGGGGACGGTCTGGTCCGGCATGGCTGTCCTCGGGCGGTGGGGACGAAAGGGCGCTTCCCCGTCATACCCCGCCGGGCACCGGCAGGTCCAGGTTTAGGCGGACTCGCGAACCGCCAAGGCTGCCCACCCGGCGAGTGGCGCCACGGCCAGTGTGGCCCGTGACCAGGTGTGCCGGCGACTTCAGTCAGGGATGGGCTGGGACCCTAAGTGGTACTCCTTATGACATCGGCCAACCGGTCTATTACTTCGGGACCGGTAGCAAATCCTTAAGCACTTCCCGCCAAGACTGCCTTCGCGGGTAGAAGGAGCTGGGGTTATGGATATCGTCGTGATGCGTGCCGGGGCCCTGCTGGTGGCCGACGCCGCCCATCTGGCCGGATATTGGCCCGCCCTGCTGACCGTCACCCTGGCCGTGGCCGTGCGCGAGGTGTTGCGCCGCCGGGCGGCGGCCCGCGCCCGCCGGACGCCCGTGGCCCCGCCGCCCCCCGATCGCTTGACGGAAATGAGCCGCATCCTGGCGACGGAGGTGGCCCAGCGCCGCCGGTCGGAAGTCATGCTGGTCAGCGCCCGGGCCCAGCTGGGTGAAGCGCAATCGCAAATGATCAACCGCCTGCGGTCCGCCAGCGCCTTGCGGGATAACGAAACCGCCTCCCACACCGACAGGGTGGGGCAGATGGCCCGTCATCTGGCGCTACTCGCGGGATGCGATCCCGAATTCGCCGATCAGCTGGCACTGGCGGCCCCCCTCCATGATGTGGGCAAGATCGGCATCCCCGACGCCATCCTGCTGAAGCCCGGCCCCCTGGCCCCCGCGGAATGGGATGTGATGAAGACCCACACCACCATCGGGGCCGGCATCCTCATGGGCAGCGGCCTGCCGCTGCTGGACTTGGCGGCGGAGGTGGCCCTGTGCCATCACGAACGATGGAACGGCCAGGGCTATCCCCGGGCACTGAAAGGCCCCGCCATTCCCTTGTCCGGCCGCATCGTGGCCCTGGTGGACGTGTTCGACGCGCTCATGTCCGCCCGGCCCTACAAGGAACCGTGGCCCCTGTCCCGGGCCCTGGCCCACATCACCGGCGAGGCCGGCGCCCATTTCGACCCGAACCTGGTGCGTCTGTTCATGGACCAGATCCAGGATTTCGTCGCCATCCGGGAGCGGGACCGCGACGAGGAGGCGATGCTGGGCGCCGATCAAGCCCTGGATTGGGAGGAAATGGCGTCCGCCCAGGTGATTCCCCTGCCGATGCGCTGACCTTCCGTAATCCATTTATTGAAATACCCAGGAGCGGGGCCGCAACCTTCTGAAAAGGAATGGGCGCCCGCTTTTTTCATGTCTGGCCCATGTCGGCCGCGGGCGGTGACCGCATAGGCGGATTGGCGGATGGCGCGCGACGGGTACGGCCGCTACCGTGGGACCGACGAAAAGGATCCCGTCAGGGACGCCCGAACCGGTAAAGGTCGAATGCCCATTTCTTTTCAGATGGTCCGGCCCCGCCGCTCAGGGTGGCGCCGGGTGGCGTTCCAGGCTTTGTCCGGGCGTCCCCCGTGCCCCTCGCAAGAGGGCGGCAAAATCGGCGCCTTAATCGTTCCTGCAAGCGACAGCTTTTGACGGCTCGTCCGTATAACGACAAAAGCGCACCTAATTCGTGTCGCCCTGCGGAAGAGATGGCTGAAGTGCCAAGGGGCGGCCCCGGTGTCCGGGCGGTTTGGGACCGGGAACCAGGATTGGTTGCAGCGTTGCATCGGTGTGTTGGGCCCGAGCGATCGTGAGTGCCATTTCTGCAATGGCTCAGGTTGATTTCGCAACCACCAGGCGGATCCCGCGTCCGGCTGATGGCGGCGAGGATAGGCCGGGAGACAGCGGATCTGGCGGTTTCGGGCGGTTTCGTCCCGCGTTCCTGGAAGGGGCACGACCAGGGGGCGGGGGGGCGGGCCAAGGAAATGGATTTGCAGAAATGAAGATCAAAAGCGTCATCGTGATCGAGGTAGAGGCAGACGACTTCGTGGCGGCGGGTGACCATCAAGCGGCGATCCGCCGCCTGTTCGAGCCCATCATGGCCACCTACCCTCAGGCCAACCTCACATTCTCGCAAGTGAAGCAGCGCGCGGCTTCCCAGGTGCGGCCGTCCCTGCGCCTGGCCTCCAACACGGGGAACATGCACCATTATGACAGCTAATCAGAACGACCACCGCCATCGGCAGCGCAGCGCTCCCCTGGCGGCCCTGGAAGCCATGCGGGCGGTGGATGAGCAGTTCTCGCTGCAGGAGGCCTGCGGTTTCCTGTACATCTGCGAGAACGAAGGCATCAGCCTGCGAGAGCTGGGGATGTTGCTGCGGGCGCAGCCGCACACCGTGTCGCGCATCGTTGCCCGCCTTTCCACCGGTTTCGGCAATCGCGCCTCGGACCTGGTGGAGGCGCGTACGCTGCACCATGACAACCGCGTCCGCACCCTGCACCTGACGGAACGGGGCCGCACCTTGTGCCGCACCCTGAACAGCATCATCGTGCAGGCCGTACCCATCCTGGACGATGGGGAAGGCGCCCCGGCTGCCACCCGGTCCGCTGCCGGCGCCACCTGGGCGTCCGCCTCGGCCTGATATGAAGTCGCGATCCCCGGCGGCGGTTGGGCCGCCGGGGCGCGTCTTGTCCCGTCTTGCTCAGTCGGCGACCTTCAGGGCTAGCTTGCCGAAATTCTCACCCGTGAACAGCTTCAGCAGCGTGTCGGGGAAAGCGGCCACGCCACCCTCCACGATGTCCTCGCGCGACACCAGCCGGCCCTCCTTGATCCAGCCGGCGATATCCGCCACCGCCTGCGGATAGCGATCGGCATAGTCGAACACCACCATGCCCTCCATACGGGCGCGGTTGACCAGCAGCGATAGGTAATTGGCCGGTCCCTTCACCGCCGTGGTGTTGTTGTACTGCGAGATGGCGCCGCACACGACGATGCGGGCCTTGCGCGCCAGCTGCGCCAGCACCGCCTCCAGAATGTCGCCGCCGACATTGTCGAAATAGACGTCCACGCCGTTGGGGCAGTGGGTGCGCAAGTCCTTGCGGATGTCGCCGGCCTTGTAGTCGATGGCTGCGTCATAGCCCAGGGTCTCCACCGCGTAGCGGCACTTCTCCGGCCCGCCGGCGATGGCCACGGTGCGGCATCCCTTGATCTTGGCGATCTGGCCCACCACCGCGCCCACCGCACCCGTGCCGGCCGAGACCACCACCGTGTCGCCCGGCTTGGGCTGGCCCACGTCCAGCAGGCCGAAATAGGCGGTCATGCCGGGCATGCCCAGCGCGCTCAGGTGTACGGGCAGGGGCGACAGGGCGGGATCGACCTTGGTCAGTGCCTTGGCCGACAGGGTGGCGTATTCCTGGACGCCCAGCGCGCCGCTGACATGGTCGCCGACCGCGAAGGCGGGGGCGGCGCTGGCCACCACGCGGCCGATGCCGCCGGCGCGCATGACCTCACCCAGGCCCACGGGCGGGATGTAGGACTTGCCCTCGTTCATCCAGCCGCGCATGGCCGGATCCAGCGACAGGTACAGGGTCTGCACCAGCACCTCGCCTTCGGACGGCGGCCGCGCCGGCTCTTCCGTGCGCTGCCAGTCGCTGTCCTTGGGCAGGCCGACGGGCCGCGCCGCCAGGCGGATCTGGTGGTTGGTGGGGGTGCTCATTGGGCGATCTCTCCCGTGTCTTGAGGGCCGGTGTGCCCCGGCCTTGGCTGACGCGGGATGGAGCCTAACGCCAACCGGGGCGCAGCGGTATATCGAAAATCACCGATGCGATTTTATTTCACACAACATATTGGAGACATGGGAAAGAACGGCGGATCCCGGGATCCGCCGTTCCCGATGTACCTCAGGATTGATACCGATCAGAAATCGGCGGTGACGCCTAGGAAGAACGTCCGGCCCAGGGTGTCGTAGATGCCCGGGAAGGTGTTGCCGTTGCCGTAGTTCGAGGTGCCCGACACGCCATAGACGTTGCTGTCCAGGATGGGCGGGTCCTTGTCGAACAGGTTGTTGACGCCGAAGCGGACCGTGTAGTGATCGTACAGCGTGGCCGACAGGGCGATGTCGAAGTAGCTGTAGCTGTTGATGCGGCCGTCGGCCTTGTCGTAGTCGCCTGACAGCAGGGCGTTGCTGGTGTTCTGGTCCAGCTTCACGCCGCCGATGTACCGCCAGTTGCCCGACAGGTCGATGTTCCACGGCGTCTGCCAGGTGACGCGCATGGTATGGCGCCACATGGGCATGGGCTGGCCGCAGGTCACGCCGAACAGGCCGCGGCAGTTGTAGGCGCTTTCGCCCGGCTGCTGCTGCACCAGGTAGTTGGCCATCCAGGTCCCGTTGAAGTTGAACAGCACCGAACCGCGGTCCTTGATGTTCAGGTCTTCCAGGTCGACCAGGTAGTTCAGGCCGATGTCCACACCCTGCTCGTTCAGGTAGCCGGTGTTCAGCTCGGTATCGATGATGTAGCCGCCGGTCAGCGCCAGGCTGCCGTTGCTGGCGCGGTGCACCAGACTGCAGTAATAGCTGTCGCCGCTGTTCAGGCACTGGTTCAGCACGGACGAGGCCGACAGGGTGCTGATCAGGTCGGTCACCCGGATGTCGAAATAATCGACGGTGGCCGAGAAGTTACGCAGGAAGGTCGGGGTGATGACGGTGCCGATGGTCCAGGTGTCGGCCGTTTCCGGCTTCAGCGCGGTGTTGCCACCGGTCAGGACGTTGCACTGCGAGGACGTGCATTCCGCGATGGTGCCGTACTGGGCGGCGGTGACGCCGGTGCGGGCGCACTGGGCCAGCGTGGCCGACGGGCTGGAACCCGCGCACGGATCGGAGGCGGAGGTCAGGCCGACGGTCTGGGTGGAATACAGCTCAAGGATGCTGGGGGCGCGGACGGCGCGGTTGTAGCCGCCGCGGAAGCTGAGGTCTGACACGGGCGCGTAGGTCAGGCTGGCCTTCCAGCTGTCGACCACGCCGGACGAGCTGTAGTCCGACCAGCGGTAGCCGGTATCCAGCACCAGGGCCTTGGCCCACTCCCGCCCCTCGATCAGCGGCACGCGCAGTTCGCCGTAGATTTCCTTCACATCGTAGGAGCCGCTGGAGTTCTGGGTGGCGCCGCCGGAGCCGGCCAGGTCGCCCGAAGAATTCTCCTCGTCCACCTTCAGATTCAGGCCTTCCTTGCGGTACTCGGTGCCAAAGGCGATGGCGACCGGGTTGTTGGCCAGCGGGCTCTGCATCCCGAACCGGCCGAAGTCGCCGGTGATGGACCCCTGGACCACGTCCTGGGTGACGTTGCCTTCCTTGAAGGAGGTGGTCTTGATGTAGTTCCAGGCGTCGCTGCTGATGCCGTTCAGCGAGAAGATGTTCAGCGGCACGCAGTTCAGGTCGGTGCCATCGACGACGGACTGGCAGGTGGCCACCCCGTTCACGTTCACCACCTGCAGGGCCTTCTGGACCTTGGAGATGGAGACGTCGTTCTCATAGTGCTCGGTGTAGATCACCTCCGAGTGCTGGGCCGATACGTCATAGCTCCAGCCGCCGCCCAGGTCGCCCTTGGTGCCGATGACATAGCGGTAATCGGTGTGGCGGATGTCGTCGTAGCGTTCCATGCCCGAGCCGCTGAAGCGCAGGCCGATGGTGCCCGACCAGTTGGCGCTGGTGCCGGCATTGCTGCCGCACAGCGCCGTGGCTTCCGACGCCGACATCAGCGGGTTGTCGCAGTTGATGTTGTACAGGGCGGAATTGAAGATGGCCGACGGGGCGATCTGGGCCCGGGTGTGGTCGGTCATGAACATGAAGTCGGTGTAGACGTCGAACGCCGGGCTGATCTCATAGTGCGCGAAGGCGCCGCCCGTGTACCGCTCGTCCTGGCGCTGCAGGTAGTTGTAGGGCCCGTAGTTGTAGGACAGGGCGTTGCTGTAGGGCACGAAGGTGGACGAGCCGTCCGGGTTCAGCGACAGGCCGGTGCCCGACCCGTTGGTACGGAAACGGCCATAGGTGTTGTTGCTGGAGCCCTGGCAGACGTGGCTGTCGTTGTCGGCGCCCGAGACGGAGAGGGAGCAGGCGGACCAGTCGCGGCTGGACTGTTTCACCGGTTCCGTCCAGCGGTATGTCGCATAGGCCGTGACGTTGCCGCGGTTGTTGGGGGCGTTGGCGCCGATGATGAAGGAACTGTCGCGCACGAAGCCGTCGAACTGGCTGCCTGGAACGGACACGCCGAAGTTCTTCAGCGCCGTCTGCGCTTCCTTGTTGTCGTTGTCGTGCTGGGCGGCCGACAGCTGGTAGTCGACCTTCACACCCTCGAAATCGCGCTTCATCTTGAAGTTCACGACGCCGGCCACGGCGTCTGAGCCATAGACGGCCGAGGCGCCGCCGGTGACCACGTCCACGCTGTCCACCAGCGCCGCCGGGATGAAGTTCACGTCGGCGTAGGGATAGCTGGGATCGCCCCCGGCCATGCGGCGGCCGTCGATCAGCACCAGGGTGCGCGACGGGCCCAGGTTGCGCAGGTTGATGGTCGCCGTGCCGCTGGCGCCGTTGGACACGCCCTGCGTCTGGTCGGCGGTCACGCCGGGCAGGCGGTTCAGCATGGTCTCGACGTTGGTCGTGCCCTGCAGCTTCATTTCCTTGTCGGTGACCGTGGTCAGCGGGCTGTCGCTGCTGAGGTTCGCGGCCTGCTTGATGCGCGACCCGGTGACGACGATTTCCTGCAGCTCGTCCTCCGCGGCGGCGGCGGTGCCCGCCATCGCCAGCACGCATGCGGCCACGGAACCGGCCAGCATGGTTCCCATCAACGTCGTCGACGTGAGCAAACGTCCCCGGTTTGTCATTTTCTTCACTTGTCTGTTCTCCACCCAACCGCCTGTAACGGCGTCTTGACGGTCACGCCGGCAATCCCCGTGCTGAAAAGGGGCTGAGGCTGCCGGATCGCTTGGAGCAGAGTTTTTGAGGAGTGAAAAACGAGCGTCAACTAAACGCGATAATAACGGCTCATATGGCTAGCCTATGTCACGTTTCAGTGACACTTAATCTTAATAACGCACCGTGATTTTGGTAACTGCCTCGTAACTGGCATCATATTTATTTTGGTGATGCGATCAGTATTAGATGCAATGTCGTGCGGCCTGTCCTGGAAGATTGCACAACGGCAGTGCAATTAAGCGCATTTCCAAAAGGTTAGGGCTCACATCCCTGGCATTGCGGACAAAGTTGTGCTGCCATGGCGGTGTTAAGGCGCCTACAACGGGGAGCAACGATGCAGCCTGATGTCCCAGCCCAGCGGTCCAATGCGGCCGCCATGGCGGCCATGAAATCAGGCAATTACGCGGACGCGCACGCCATCCTGGAGGAGGCCTTGCGCCAGTCGCCTGGGGAACTGCCGCTGTGGCTGAACCTGGCGGCGGCCCGCCGCGCCATGGGCCGCCACGCCGATGCGCTGGCGGCGGTGGACCAGGTGCTGACGGTGGAGCCCCGGCTGTTCATGGCTCTGCTGATGCGGGCGTCGCTGCTGCAGGCCCTGGGCCGCAAGCGCGAGGCGGGCGAGGCCTACGGCGTGGCCGTGGCCCTGGGCGAAACGCAGCAGAATCTGGATCCGCCGACTCAGCGGGCGCTGGATCAGGCCCGCAAGGCCCACGCCGCCCATGTCCAGGAGATGGCCGATTTCCTGCGCCCGGTGGTGGACCAGGGCGCCGCACGGGGCACCAGCGCCGACGCCCGGCGCATGGCCTTCTTCACCGACCAGGTGCTGGGCCGGCGCAAGGTCTATACCCAGCAGCCGACGCACTATCACTATCCCGACATGCCGGCGATCGAGTTCTACGATCGCGAGGAATGCCCCTGGCTGCCCACGCTGGAGGCCGCCACCGCCGACATCCAGGCGGAATTGGCGGCCATTCTGGCGGAGGAGGCGCTGGCCGGCGCCTTTGTGCCCTACATCGACTATCGCGACGGCCTGCCCCTGGACCAATGGGCGGAACTGAACCGCTCCCCACGGTGGAGCGCCTTCCACCTGCTGCAACACGGCCTGCCGGTGCCCGGCAACGCCGACCGCGCGCCCAAGACCATGGCCGTGCTGGAGCAGATGCCGCAGCCGCGCATGATCCGCCGGTCGCCCGCCGCCATGTTCTCCATCCTGAAGCCACGCACCCGCATCCCGCCGCATACCGGTGTCGCCAATACCCGCCTGGTGGTGCACCTGCCCCTGGTGGTGCCGCCGGGCTGCGGCTTCCGTGTCGGCAACCAGACGCGGGAATGGAAGGTGGGGGTGGGCTGGGCCTTCGACGACACCATCGAGCACGAGGCTTGGAACGACAGCGACCAGGTGCGGGTGGTCATGATCTTCGATATCTGGAGCCCGCGCCTGTCGGCTGCCGAACGCGACTTCATCGCCCACATCATTGCGGCCATGGACGATTTCCAGGCGCAGCAGACGGAGGCCGCGGGCGGCTTCGGCGCCACGCCCCTGACGCCCAAGGCGGCGGGCGGCGGCTTCTCCAGCCTGTGACGCGGCCAGGTCAGTCGGCGGCGTAGGCGCGCAGGAACACGTCCACCGCCGAGTCCGCCGCCGCGTCGATGGCGGCGGGACCGGGCTTCTCCTTGGCGTCCAGCATGACCAGGTCCACATGCTCGGCCTCCACCAGGCCACGGAAGTGGGCGGCGGCGCGATCGGCGTCCGTTTGGCGCAAGCGGCCGCGGTTCATCAGAACGCTCAGATAGGCGGCGAACTTCGACCAGCCCACCTTGGGGCCGTTCTCATACAGCAGCCGCCCAACCTCGGACCGCGCCGCTTCCGACACCGCGATGCGGCGGATGGACATGGCCCAGGGCGACAGGACGAAGCGCAGATAGATGCGGCCCAGGCGGGTCAAGGTTTCCCGCACGTCGTCGTCGGGGTTCAGCGCCTCGAACGAGGCCTGCTTCATCTCCGCCGCCGCATGCGCCATGACGGCCACGAACAGTTCCTCCTTGGACCGGAAATAGCTGTACAGCGTGGCCTTCGACCCGCCGACCCGCGTCGCCAGCTCGGACATGGAGGCGGCGGCGAACCCGACCTCCTGGAACAGGGCGCCGGCGGCGTCCAGGATCGCTTGGCGGCGGGCTTCGGTCTTCACCTTCATGATGGCGCGCGTTTCCTAAAGGCCGGCCAGCTGGCTGGATTTGGTGGGCTGTGGTCGATGGCGGCGACCATGCCCGTACGGTCCCGCGACGGCAAGGCGTAACATTTCATAACTGAACCGTACGGTACGTTTATGGCTTGACCAGGATGCCGCGCAAGTCCATAAAACCAAACCGTACGGTTTATTTATGCCAGTAGGCCCTCATGCCCATCCCCGCTTCCCTTCCCAGCCGCCCGTTGCGGCGCCTGGGCGCTTCCCTGTGCTTATCGGCAGCACTCCTGGCCCTGTCCGGCTGTGCCTGGGTGCCGGATGTGGGCCCGGCGCCCGCGCCGCGCGCTGCTGCCGGCTTCGCCACACAGGCCAGCTTTGCCCCTTCTCCGGTCACCGCCGCCGTCGCCTGGCCGCAGGATCGGTGGTGGACCGCCTATGGCGACGCCCAACTGGATGCGTTGATCGAGGAGGGGCTGGCCGGTGCGCCGGACCTGGCGGCGGCGGCGGCGCGACTGCGCAAGGCCGAGGCGCTGGCCAATCAGGCGGATGCCGCCTTGCTGCCGCGCGTGACCGCCAACGCCCAGGTGACGGAGGACAAGCAGAGCTACCGCTACCTGTTCCCACCGGCCTTCGTGCCCAAGGGCTATCACGAGGTGCCGCGCGCCACCCTGGACCTCAGCTATGACTTCGATTTCTGGGGGAAGAACCGTGCCAGCCTGGCTGCCGCCACCTCGGATGCCGAGGCGGCGCGGGCGGAGGTGGCGCAGGCCCGCCTGACCCTGTCGGCCGGCATCGCCGCCGCCTATGCCGACCTGGCGCAGCAGGCAGCTGATCGCGATGCCGCGGCCGAGGCGGTGGACGTGCGGGTGCGCAGCACCAACCTGGTCCGCCAGCGGCGGGAGAATGGGCTGGAAACCCTGGGCGCCGTCCGCCAGGCGGAAGCGCGCGAGGCGGCGGCCCGCGGCGACCTGGCCGCCCAGGACGAGGCCATCGCCCTGACCCGCAACCGCCTGGCCGCCCTGATGGGCGCCGGCCCCGATCGTGGCCTGTCCATCCAGCCACCGGCCGGCGCCCGTCTGAAGGCATTCGGGCTGCCGGTCAACCTGGCGGCCGATCTGCTGGGCCGCCGTCCCGACGTGGTGGCCGCCCGCCTGACGGCGGAGGCCGCGGCCAAGCGCATCGCCGTGGCCAAGGCCGCCTTCTATCCCAACGTGAACCTGGCGGCCTATTTCGGGGTGCAGACCCTGGGCCTGAACGCCCTGACCAAGTCCGGCGCCACCATCGGCAGCGTCGGCCCGGCCGTTAGCCTGCCCCTGTTCGAGGGAGGGGCGCTTGCCGCCCAGTATCGGGGCGCCCGGGCCGACTATGACGCCGCCGTCGCCGATTACGACGGCACGGTGGCCAAGGCCCTGCAGGACGTGGCCGATGCCGCCGCCAGCGCCCGCGCGCTGGAAACGCGGCTGACTCACGCCCGCGACGCCCTGGCCGCCGCTACCGATGCCCATCGCATCGCCACCGCCCGATATGAGGGCAAGCTGTCCACGTACCTGGACGTGCTGACCGCGGAGGACACCCTCATCACCGACCGTCGCGCCCTGGCCGATTTGCAGGCCCGCGCCTTCACGCTGGACATCGCCCTCATCCGCGCACTGGGCGGCGGCTATCAGGCCGCGCCCGCCGCCCTCCAAACCGTCGCCGCCCGCTGACCCGCGGCACTCCCAAGGATCATCCCCATGTCCACCCCGTCCCGCACCCCCGCCGCCGAGGCGGACGAACCCTCCTCCGTCCATGTCCTGGCGCCGGCCGCCAAGAAGGCGTCGCCCCGGCGCCGCCTGTTCGCCGGCCTGGGCGCCGTCGTCCTGCTGGCGGGCCTGGGTTATGGCGGCTATCGCCTGGTGACGGGCGGTCGCTACGTTTCCACCGATAACGCCTACGTCAACGCAGACGCAGCACAGGTGACCTCCTCCGTCGATGGTACCGTCCGGGCCGTGCCGGTGGTGGACACGCAAAGCGTGAAGAAGGGCGACGTGCTGGTGCTCATCGACGACACCGACGCGCGCATCGCCCTGGCCCAGGCGCAGGCGCAGCTGGGCCAGGCGGAGCGCAGGGTGCGCGGCTACTTCGCCAATGATGGCGCCCTGGCCGCCCAGGTGGCGGCGCGGGACGCCGACGCCGCCCGGGCCGAGGCGCAGCTGACCTCCGCCCAGGCTGACTACGATCGCGCCCGGGTGGACCTGGACCGGCGTCGGGCGCTGGCCGCCTCCGGCGCCGTGTCGGGGGAGGAACTGACCAGCGCCCAGAACGCCTTCGCCACCGCCACCGCCAACCTGGCTGTGGCCAAGGCGGCCCGGGCCCAGGCCGCGGCCAACCGCGCCGCCGCCCAGGGCTCGCAAAAGGTGAACACCGTGTTGATCGCCGACAGCGACGTGGCCACCAATCCCGAGGTCATGGCCGCCCGCGCCCGGGTGGAGCAGGCCCAGGTGGATTTGGGCCGCACCACGGTGCGGGCCCCCTTCGACGGCGTCGTCGCCCGCCGCCAGGTGCAGGTGGGCCAGCGGGTCAAGGCCGACACCATGCTGATGAGCGTGGTGCCGGTGGGGGAGGCCTATGTCGACGCCAACTTCAAGGAGGTGCAGCTGGCCCATGTGCGTCCCGGCCAGCCGGTGGAACTGACGGCCGACCTTTATGGCGGGGGCGTCGTCTTCCATGGCCAGGTCGCCGGCCTGGCCGGTGGCACCGGCTCCGCCTTCGCCGTCATTCCGGCCCAGAACGCCACCGGCAACTGGATCAAGGTGGTGCAGCGCGTGCCCGTGCGCGTGGTGCTGGACCCCAGCGAACTGGTGGTCCATCCCCTGCGCGTCGGCCTGTCCATGAACGTCACCATCGATACGGCGCCGGCTGACGCCGCCGGCAAGCGCTGAGGGAACCGCCAATGAGCAGCGCCGTTTCTGACGCCGGGACGCCCAAGACCCTGGCCGGCGGGCAATTGGCCGTGGCGGCGCTGCTGCTGGCCGCCGCCAACTTCCTGGTGGTGCTGGACACCACCATCGCCAACGTCTCGGTGCCCAACATCGCCGGCGGCCTGGCCGTGTCCTCCAGCCAGGGCACCTTCGTCATCACCTCCTACTCGGTGGCGGAGGCGGTAACCGTGCCGCTGACGGGCTGGCTGGCCGGCCGCTTCGGCACTGTGCGCACCTTCGTCACCGCCATGCTGGGCTTCGGCATCTGCTCCGCCCTCTGCGGCTTCGCCCAGTCCCTGGGCATGCTGGTGCTGTTCCGGGTGTTGCAGGGCCTGGCCGGCGGGCCGCTGATGCCCCTGTCGCAGACCCTGTTGCTGCGTGTCTTCCCCAAGGAGAAGGCGCCCGCCGCCATGGGCATCTGGGCCATGACCACCCTGGTGGCGCCCATCCTGGGGCCCATCCTGGGCGGCACGCTGTGCGACAGCTGGGGCTGGCCCTTCATCTTCTACATCAACGTGCCCATCGCCATCCTGTGCGCCGCCGCCTGCTGGGGCCTGCTGAAGGTGTTCGAGACGCCGACCGTCCGCCCCCGCTTCGACTTGGTGGGCCTGATCCTGCTGATCGTCTGGGTGGGCGCCCTGCAGATCATGCTGGACGAGGGCAAGGACATGGACTGGTTCTCCTCCACCGGGATCGTGGCGCTGGCCATCGTCGCCGCCATCGGTCTGGCCGCCTTCCTCATCTGGGAACTGACGGAGGCGCATCCGGTCGTGGATCTGAAAGTCTTCCGGCATCGCGGCTTCGCCATGGCGGTGCTGACCATCAGCCTGGGTTTCGGCGCCTTCTTCGGGGCCACCGTGCTGACGCCGCTCTGGCTGCAGAGCAACATGGGCTACACCGCCACCTGGGCTGGCTACGCCACGGCGGCGACGGGCATCCTGGCGGTCATGGCGGCGCCCATGGTCGCCAGGATGTCGGCCAAGGTCGATCCCCGGCCGCTGGTGTTTTTCGGGCTGATGTGGCTGGCGGGCGTCACTTTGTACCGCAGCGGCTCTTCCACCGACATGACGTATGGCCAGATCGCCTTTCCCTTGCTGTTGCAAGGCCTGGGCATGCCCTTCTTCTTCGTGCCTCTCACCGGCCTGGCGCTGGCCAGCGTGAGGGTGGAGGAAACCGCCTCGGCGGCGGGCCTGATGAACTTCCTGCGCACGCTGTCGGGCGCCTTCGCTACCTCGCTCGTCAACACGCTGTGGGAGGATGGCGCCACCCGCAACCGGGCCGAACTGGTGGATTTGCTGCGCCCCGGCCTGGTGGGTCCCAACCTGCCCATCCAGCAGTTGGACCGCATCGTCCAGGGCCAGGGTGTCATGCTGGCCACCAACCAGATCTTCCTGGGCGTGGCCATCGCCTTCGGCCTGTCGGCCCTGGTCATCTGGCTGGCGCCCAAGCCCACGCGCGTGGCCGACACCACCGGGGTGCATTGAGGCGGGCCCCCAATCGCCGGCGCCCACAGCTTGGCCAAAGAAAAAGGCCCCGCCCGGTGTGCCGTCCGGGCGGGGTCCAGGTTCGGGGCCGTCAGTCATCGCCCCCGGGGAAAGTTGGCCTGGGGCCTTAAAATGTGTAGGTGGCCTTCAGCCCGAATTCGCTGCGGTCGTTGTTGCGGATGATCTCGGTGAAGCCGGCGAAGGCGTCATCCAGCCGGCCCACGTCGTAGCGTTTGTTGAAGATGTTCTCGCCATATACGGCCGCCGTCCAATGGCCCTGGGCCGGCGTGTAGGCGATGTTGAAACCGAACAGGCTGCGCGACTTGATCAGGTTGTAGCCGTCGTTGGCCGACTGCCCGTATTCCTTGCCGCGATAGGAATAGTCGATGCGGGCGTCGATGGTGCCGCTCTCCAGGAACAGGTGGTACTGCGGCGCCACCGACAGGGTCCACTGCGGGGTCAGCGCCGGGGTGAAGCCCACCTTGATGGCGGTGGCGTCGCCCGGCACCGCCGTGATCTGGGCGTCGATGAAGCCGACGGAGGTCTGGATGTCGAAGGCCTTGCTCAGCTTCAGCGTGCCCTCGACCTCGAAGCCCTTGGCCTCCGACTGGCCGGCACTCTCGATGCGGGTGTTGAAGCCGGTGGCCGATGGCTGCGACACCTCCAGCGGCAGGTCGGTGTACTCGGTGTAGAAGCCCGACACGTTCATCTGCAGCAGGTCGAAGAAGACGCCCTTGATGCCGGTCTCGTAGTTGGTGGCGAAGGTGGGGTTGAAGGCGGTGAAGTAGCTGGGCCCGTTGAAAGGCCGGGGCGGGAAGCCGCCGCTCTGGTACCCGCGGGAGATGGTGGCGTAGGCGGCCACGGACTTGGCGATGTCGTAGGTGGCCGACACGTCCCAGGTGGTGGCGCTCCACGACTGGCTGCGGTAGACGCGCGACGGGTCGGTCCAGCTGTCGAACTGGGCGCTGGCGTCCTTGTGGTCGTCGGAATAGCGGGCGCCGGCCGACAGCTTCAGATCGTCCAGGATCTTGTAGCCGGCGTGGGCGTAGACGGCGTAGCTGCTGGTCGTCTGCTTCAGGTCGAAATAGCCGCTGGGGCTGATGTAGACGGTGGGACCGGAATTGGTGTTGCCCTGCTCGTCACTGGCATAGGCGCCGATGACGAAATCCAGCTTGCCGTATTCGCCGTTCAGCTGCGGTTCCACCGAATATTGCCGGGCGAAGCCGCGTTCCGGATAGGATTCCAGGTCCAGGTAGGTCTGGTCGTCGTCCAGGCCGCCGGTGTAGCGGGTGTAGCGAAAGCCGCCCAGCACCTTGGCCGTCAGGTTGTCGTTCAGTTCCCAGTTGGCGGTCAGCGAGGCGCCGCGGTTCTGGATGGTCTGCTTGAACAGTTCCGCGTGGTTGGAATTGCTGTCGTCCGGGTTGGCGGGCAGCAGGCTTTCGCTCAGGCCCAGCGTGCCGGTGAAGAAGCCGTTGGGATTGTTCACCTCCATGGTGGTGGGCGTCTTGCCGTAGATGCCGTTCATGGCGTCCAGGGTCAGCAGCAGCGAGAAGGTTTCCGAGGCCTGCAGCTTGGCGGCGGCGCGGCCCGACACCTCGTTGATCTCGCCCACATCCTCAGGCGCGTTCACCTTCAGGGCCTGGCCGATGCCGTCGCGGCGGTTGACGGCGGCGGTGAAGGACACGGCCAGTTTGTCGGTGACCTTGGTGTTGGTGTAGACGTTGGCCTCCACCCGGGCGCGGCTGCCCACCTTCAGTTCCGCCTTGGTCACCTGTTCATCGCCCGGCTGGGCGGTGATGATGTTGACGGCGCCGCCGATGGTGTTCTTGCCATAGAGCGTGCCCTGCGGCCCGCGAAGCACCTCCACCCGCTCGATATTGGCCAGGGTCAGGTTGGACCCCATCTGCCGGCCCAGGTAGACGCCATCGACATAAACCCCCACGCCGGGGTCGGTGGTGATGATGTGGTCCTGCAGACCGATGCCGCGGATGAAGATGGCGGCATGGGCCGGGTTGCCCACGCCGAAGCGGTTGATCTCCAGGTTGGGGACGTACTTGCCCACGTCCGCCAGGTTTTCCATGTTGCGCTGCTGCAGATCCTCCGCCGTGAAGGCGGAGATGGCGGTGGGCGTCTCGGTCAGGCTTTCCGCCCGCTTGCGCGCCGTGACCACGATTTCCTGGAAGACCGAGTCGTCGGTGGCGGTGGCCGCCGTTTGCGCCAGGGCGCCGCCAGCCAGCAGGGTGGCCGTGCCACCCGCCAGAAACGACGTCAGCATGGCGCGCGTCTTCTTTTGATCTTTGCCCGTTATAGGAACTGCCCTGTTCGACATTGTTGTCCCCGTCTTTCGTGATTGGATTTGACGAAAGCAGGCTCGATGGATTCCGCCCGTTTTATTGTGAGGCCGTTTTATTGCGGGGCCCGTTTTGGCATGGTTGGGCGGGGCGATCGTTGACGAGCCCGGACCCTACCCGCCCCAAGTTCGCGGGCGGTTTGCCGCGCCTGTCGTTCCTGGGATGCCATCAGCATCGGCGCAGCCTGGGGTTGCAGCAACCATTTTCTGACCAGATGGTCAGGTTTGGCACAGCCAGGGGCTCGGCGCATTCAATTCGCGCCTGCCGATGCCCTTGTGTTCCGCGCCAGAGGTATGCCGGATGGTGTAGACGGGTTGATTCTGCCAGTTTTGGCCGGGCCTGGCGCTGAATGGCCATGCGCCCGAGTCGGCATGCGGAAAGGGCGGCCATGAGGGCCGCCCTTCGAAATACACGATGTAATGACTGTGGTGCTGATGGGCGGTCAGCTGACGCGCGTCGCCTTCGCCGGCCGGCTGCGGCCCACCACCATGGAGTAGCTGCCGAACAGGCCGTGCATGACGCGCACCTCGTCGCCCGGCTTCGGGTCGAAGGTCAGTGCCTCCTTGCTGACCCAAGTCTGGCCGTTGGCCAGGGTCACGGCGAACAGGCGATAGGGCAGGGCCACCGACGAGGCGACCGTGGAGTGCATCTCCTCATCCTGTTCGGCATCGTCCTTGGCCTGCTGCTCTTCCGTCCGCGGCAGCTTTTCCTTGCCGAACCGTGCCGTGGGATCCTCCGGTACGGCGGGGGTGGCCGGTGCGGCGTTGGCGGCGGCAGTGGCGGCGTTGGGGGGCGCGACGGCCGGGGCGTTGGCCGCGGCGGCGGCCAGGGCATCGTAGCAGGCCAGACGCTGGGTGGCGTCACCAATGGCCCGGCAGGAGGCCAGGCTCTCGGCGGCGCGGGCCGGCTGCGGGGCGGCGGGTGCCACGGCCAAGGCCAGCAACAGGGTGGCGGCCGTCAGCGACGGCATCTTCTTGAACGACATGGTCCGGGATTCCTAAGGCGTGATCCGTGGGCGGCAGTGTGCCACGGCTTTACACCGGGCGGAATAGCGACGGCTGTCGCCCAGGGTCAAGCAATCGTCGCCAACGCATTGAATGAAAAAAGAAAACGGCGGGCCCCGGGGGACCCGCCGTCTTTGGACTGAAGGCTATGCCGTGTTCGATTAGAACTTGGCGGAAGCCTGGAAGAAGAAGTAACGGCCCAGGCTGTCGTACACCTGAGAATAGGTGTTGCCGTTGATGAACGAGGAGTTGCCGTTCACCTGGGTCGTGACCAGCGGCGGATCCTTGTCGAAGACGTTGTTCACGCCGCCGCTCAGGGTCAGCCAATCGCTGACCTGGTAGGACGCCGAGAAGTCGAAGTAGTCGTAGCTGTCGATGTGAGCCAGGCCGGGGATGACGGAGCCGTTCAGCGTGGCGTTGCTGCTGGTCCGTTCCCAATCGGCGCTGCTGATGTGGCGCCAGTTGACCGACATGGTCGCATCCCACGGGGTTTCCCAGGTCATGCGGACCTTGTGACGCCACACCGGCAGCGGCGTGGAGCAGGTCGCGCCGTACAGGCCGGCGCAATCATAGCCGTCCGAGCCCGGCAGGGCCTGGGTGACGAAATCGATCAGATAGGTGCCGGTGAAGTTGAAGTTCAGGGCGCCCAGCTTCTCAATGCCGATATCGGCCAGGTCCAGACGGTAGTTGGTGTTGAAGTCGATACCCGACGTCTCTTCGCTACCGGTGTTCTGGTTGGTGTTGGTGACGTAACCCGTGGTGCCCAGCCACAGCGAACCGGTCGCCGAGCGCTTGATCAGCGGGCAGTAGAAGCTGGTGTTAACACCAGTCAAGCAGTTGGTCATGATCAGGTCGGCGCCGATGCCGTTGATCAGGCCGTCGATCTTGATGTTGAAGTAGTCGGCCGAGAAGGTCAGGTCCGGCAGGAAGGTCGGGGTCAGCACGGCGCCCACGGTCAGGGTGTCGGCCGATTCCGGCTGCAGGTTCGGGTTGCCACCTTCCAGGTCGTTGTACTGACCGGCGCTGTTGGCGACGATCTTGCCGTACTGGGCGGCGGTCACACCGGTGTTGGCGCACTGGGCGGCCGTGGCGGTCGGGGCCGCACCGGCGCAGGGGTCGTTGGACAGGCCCAGGGCCACGCCCGACGGCGTGAACAGCTCGACCACGTTCGGCGCGCGGACGGCGTGGTTGAAGCCGGCGCGGAAGCGGACGTCCGAGGTCGGGGCCCACTCACCACCCACCTTGTAGGTGTCGGTCTTGCCCGAGGTGCTGTAGTCGGAATAGCGGTAACCGCCTTCCAGGTTCAGGTCCTTGACGAAGGGCTTGTCCTGGACCAGCGGAATCTTGACTTCCATGAAGGCTTCACGGACGTCGTAGGCACCGGCCACACCGTGGGTCGGACCACCCTGGCCCGCCAGATCGCCGCTGTCGAACTCCTGGTCGACCTTCAGGGTCAGCTCTTCACGACGGTATTCCGTACCGAACGCGATGCCGACGCCATGGCTGGCCAGGGGGCTCTGGAAGCCGTAGCGGCCCAGATCGCCGCTGATGGAGACATCCACCACGTCCTGGACGGTCGAGCCTTCCTTGAAGCCCGGGGTCTGCAGGTAGCTCAGCGCGCCCGGATCGATGGCCGTGCTGCTGCTGAAGATGTTGTAGGGCACGCAGCCGGCGGCCACGGCGGCGGAGTTGGCGCAGACCAGCTTGCCGTTGGCATCGGTCGTGGCGTTGAACGCCTCGGCCGTGCGGGCCAGCGAGAAGTCGTTCTTGTAGGTTTCCGACAGGATGACGGTGCTGCGCTGGGCGTAGGCGTCATAGCTCCAGCCGTCCCACAGGTCGCCCTTCAGGCCGACCAGTTCGCGGTAGGAGGTGTGGCGCAGGTCGTCGATACGGCCGCCGCCTTCGACGTTACGGCGCAGGACGCTCACATCGGCCTGGCCAGAGGAGGTCAGGCCGTTGTTGGTGCAGAGGGTGGTGACTTCGCTGGCGGACAGCAGCGGGCTGTTACAACCGATGAGGAATTCCTGACCGAACACACCCGACGGCGCGATCTGGGCGACCGTGTGGTCGTCGTGGAACATGAACTCGGTGTAGACCTGGACATGCGGGTTGAATTCGTAGTGACCGAAGAAGCCCGCGGAGTAGCGCTGATCGGGGCGCTGGTAGTAGTTGTACGGCGCATAGTTGAACTGGTCGGCCGCAGTGAAGTCGCGCAGGCTGGTGCCGCTGACGACGTAGTCGCCACCACCGATGTTGTCGATGATCTGGGCCGGGGCCGTGGTGCCCGAGCCGCCGCAGGAGTAGGCACCGGTCTTGGAGACGCTGATGGCGCAGGCGCTGTAGTCACGCTTGTCCTGCGTCACCGCCATCGTCTTGCGATAGTCGGCGTAGACGGTGATGTTGCCCTTGCCGTCGGGGGTGTTCACACCCAGCACGCCGGAGTAGGTGCGGGTGAAGCCGTCGGTGACGTCGTCTTCAGGCAGGCCGAAGTTGCGCGCCTTGACGGCGTTCTGGAACTTCGTGGCGTCGTTGTTGTGCTGATAGAAGCTGTAGCTGATGTCAGCCTTGGCGCCTTCGAAATTGTCGTCCATCACGAAGTTGACGACGCCGGCGACGGCGTCGGCGCCGTACACGGCCGAGGCGCCGCCGGTCAGCACGTCAACGCGCTTCACCAGGGCTTCGGGGATTTCGTTCAAGTCGGCGGCCGGGTTCAGCGGCGAACCGGCGGGCATGCGGTGACCGTTGACCAGCACCAGGGTACGGGACGCACCCAGGTCGCGCAGGTTGACGGTGGCGGTACCGCTGGAACCGTTGGAAATCATGCTGCCCTGGCCGGCGAAGGCCTGGGGCAGGTTGTTGATCACGTCTTCGATGCGGGTGGCGCCCTGCAGCTTGATTTCCTCGCTGCCGACGCTGGTCACCGGGCTGATGCCGGCGGACGAATCCGTCTTAATACGCGAACCCGTGATGACGATTTCCTGCAGATCGTCGGCCGCCGCCGCGGCGTAGGCCGTCGTCGACATCGTGAGGGCGCACACGCCAAGGGCGGCGCCCGTCAGCAGCGACTGACGGATCCTGCTCTCAAATCCCTTCATGTAGTCCATCTCCATTTCGGATTGGTTGTTCCCCGTTCGGCGCCGCCTGGGCGTTTTTCCCGGCCTCCGGCGGCAGCTCCCCAGTCCGCCTCTGCCCAGCGTTCTGTTTGGCTTGGGAGGAAGTTTTCCGATCACGTTAGCAATGCGTCAACGACCCAAGGGGTGGGACGGCCGATTCCGTGCATGTCTGTAGCTTTTTGGTTACACTTAAGCGATAAACTTGCGCCAAAAATGTTGAAATTGGACAAAAATAACCAGGCGACAGAATGAGCTGTCGGACACACATCTGTTGCAAATTAAAAACCAAACGGTAACAGCGACAAATTGCATCGTTTCGCGGGCGGGGACAGGGCCCGCGCCGGGGCCGCTGCCGAATCAGTAGGCGTCGCCGACGATTGCCCAAAGAGTGGGCGATGGCACCCGTTAATCGGGCCGATTAAGAAGCAGTCGCAGCTTTGATAACCTGTTGCCCACACGTGAACGATGCGCGCAAACAAAAAAGGCGGCCCCAGCCGGGACCGCCTTTTTCGAGAAGAGACGCCCGCCCAGGTGGGACGGGCGCCGTCCTTGTCATCAGAACTGGGTGCGGATCGTGCCCATGAACGTCCGCGGCGAGCCGACCAGGTAGAACGGTGTTGAGCCAGCCAGGCCGGGGATGCCCAGGGCCGTGGTCTGCGAGGTGCTGATCACGTTCATGTAGCGGCGGTCGAACAGGTTGTTGACGTTGAACTGCAGGTAGGAACCGTGGAAGCCGCCCATGTCGGGCAGATCCAGGCGGGCCTGGAAGTCGGCGACGAAGAACGGGGTGGTCCATTCGTCGTTCACGTCGGTGGCCGCGCGGGTGCCGGTGAACTTGCCCTGCAGCGACATGGACAGGATGTCCAGCGGCTTGTACTCGACGCGGCCGCCGGCCATGAACTCAGGCGTGTCCACCAGTTCCTTGCCCTTGGTCGGGACGATCACGGCACCGGACAACACGTTGCCCTTGACCTCGGAATGGGTCCAGCTGGCCGACGCGTAGACGTTGACCTGATCCAGGACGGCGAAGCCGGCTTCGCCCGCCACGCCGTACAGATCCACGCGGCCCAGGCTGCGGTCCTGGAACAGGGTGGGGTCGTCGGGGCTGGGGGCCGAGACCACGCGGTTGATGTAGCGGGTGTACCAACCTTCCAGGGAGGTCATCAGCCAGGTGGTCTGGAATCGGTGACCCAGTTCGAAGTTGTAGGTCTTTTCCGGCTGCACCGCGCCGGCGTCACGGATCAGGTTGTACAGGTTGTCGGTACGCGGGGCCGAGAAGCCTTCCGAGAACTGGAAGTAGACCTGATGCTCCGGCGTCACCTGGTAGGACACGCCCAGGCTGGGCAGCGGTTCGCTGAAGTCCTTCGTGGTGCTGTACGGCGCCTTGTAGATGGTGTTGGCGGCGACCGTGCCGGTGGTGCAGGAGGTGCTGCCCGAGGTGAGCGTGTAGCAGTAGTTGTTCAGCTCACGATGGAAATAGGGCAGACGCAGGGCCGGGATGATGATCAGCTTCTGGTCCAGGGCCTTGTAGGTGTATTCCAGCGAGGCCTGGTTCAGCTCGGCGATGGAGTAGCGGTTGCGGCTGTCCAGGATGGCGCCGTCGGCGGTGTAGATCTGGCCGGAGTTCTTGCCACCGAACACGTCCAGCGGGGTGCCATCGGAACCGATCTGGGTATATTCGCCCGTCTGGCGATGACGGCCGTAGTCCAGGGTGTAGCCGACGCGGAAACGGTTATCCTCGTTGATGTCCCAGATGACCGACGACGTCACGCCCGTGCGGAAGGTGTTGGTGTTGCTGGGGGCGTACAGCAGGACGGTGTCCAGCAGGTCGCCGTCGCCGTTCAGGTCCACGCCCTTGGCCTTGCTGGCGCCGATCAGGCGGGGGTCGGTCTCCTTGACCGAGCTGTAGCCGCCGCCGTTGGCCAGCGTGTACTGGAAGTAGGGGTCGACCGTCAGCATGACGTCGTCGGCCAAGTGGAAACGAGACTGGCCACGGACGTTGCCCGTGTTGGACGGGTTCAGCCGCAGGCCGTAATAGCCCAGGAAGGCGCCGCCGCCATCGGTGGTGGCGGGGGTATCGGCCTTGCCGTTGACGGCCGTCTGCGGGATCCAGTTGGTGTAGTAGTCGGCGAAGTAGTTCTGGCCAATCTGCGCGCGAGAAGCGGTGAAGAGGAAATTATTCCGGTTCTCATTGTAATTACCGGCCACGGAAATGAAGTCGCCGCCACCCAGATCTTCATAGACGCGGAAGTTTAGCTGCTTCTTCTTCTCTTCGCCTTCGCCCTTGAACTTGTTGTAGTCCTGATAGGACGCAGCCAGGAAGGCCGAGGTGTGGTTGCCAGGGCCAAAGGTGCCCGTGTCCAGCACGCTAAAGACGCGCTTGTAATTGTAGCTGCCGAAGCTCAGCAGCGTGTCGACGTTCAGGGTGTCCAGCGGCTTGCGGGTCTGCACGTTGACGGTACCGCCAGTGGCCGAGGCGGTCGGGCTGTCGACGTCGGTGGTGCCGATGTTCACCGTGGCGCGGGTGATCAGCTCTTCGTCCAGCTGCTGGTTGGAATAGATGGCATAGTTGCCGGTATCGTTCAGCGGGATGCCGTCGAAGGTCAGCGACACGCGGTTTCCGTCGAAGCCACGGATACGGATGTTGCCGCCGGAAGAACCGTAGGCGTCGTTGTTCGTGAAGTTCACGCCCGGCAGCAGGTTGATGCTCTGCAGGATCGACTGACCGGCGGTCTGCGTGGACAGATATTCCGCCGTCACGCTGGACTTGGACTTCGGCGAGCTCTCAGCCTGCAGGAGACCAGAGATGGACGGCTGCTGGCGGTTGCCGGCGACAATGATCTCATCCATTTCCTGCGAGGCCGTGGACTGCGCCAGCGCCGGAGCGACCCAGGCGGTGGCGGTCGCCAGGGCGACCATGCCCGTGCCGAGCTTCAGGAAAGTGGCGTAGCGGCGCCCCGGCGCCTGCGCGCGATTAAGCTTCTTCATCGATTGCCCCCAGAATTTGGATCGTTCGTCGTTCGGTCAGCCACACACCCGTCCGCACCCGTTCGTTCAGCCAGGTGAGGCCGTGTCGGGCGCTTTATTCCCTTCTTCGTATTACAACACCATTACAGAGGCGCGGCCTTCTTGCCGGACCCCCACCAAAACGCGCCGATTTGCCCCCAACTGTGGCCGTCAAAGCACATATCATGCGGGCGGCGCGACAAAGTGCAGCGCAGCTTTTTTGTGCAAAAACGGGAATAAAATCGTTGTTTATCAAATAGATAAATATTGACGCACATGCGTGCGCCATCTGTGTCGGGGGAAGTGTTGCAGAATGATGAAATCTTGACCTGTTGATCAGGAATTCGGGCGAATCAGCGCCGTAGGCGGCGGCGCGGCCGGCGGCCCGACCGGCAGGCCCGGCATGTCCGGAACGGCATGGTGGAATAACAGGGTCCCGCCTACCACCCAATCGCCAGTCTCGCAGGGGGCACCGCTCTTGGCGGGGGCGGCGGCCGGCCCTAATATAGATATTGGTATGCCTTCCAGGGGCTTGCCGGCTGTAATCGGGGGCGGTGCATGCGGCGCGCGGACGGTGAGGGGTGATGCGGCTACCGGGACTGCGCAGCAGGCTGCTGTTGCTGCTGGTGGCCGTCATCGGCGCCATGGCGGCCCTGATGGTGGTGGAAGGCCAGTCCAGGCGCCAGGCGGCGGTCATGGCCGCCCGCGCCCACGTGCGCATCCTGACCCAGGTGGCGGAGGAGGAACACCGGGTGCTGGTGGAGCAGCTTGGTCACCTGGTGGAAACCGTCGCCCTGCAGGAGGTGGATCTGTCGGCCGGCGACTGCGCCGGCGACCTGGTCCGGCTGAAGGCGGCGGAGCCGTGGATCGCCAACGTCTTCCTCTCGCGGCCCGACGGCACCACGATCTGCGCCTCCACCGGCAACCCCCCGGCCGCCCTCAACGTCAGCGACCGCCCCTATTTCCAGGAGGCGGTGCGCACCGGCCGCGCCACGCTCAGCGACTATATGATAGGCCGCACCACGCGGGCCCCCATCCTGGCCATGGCCCGTCCCATCCTGGGACCGGACGGTCAGGTCAAGGCCGTGGCCCGGGCCAGCATGCGACTGAACTGGGCCGGCCGCCTGGCGGCCATGGCCGCCGACATGCCCAATGGCCTGTTCGCCATCGTCGATGCCAGGGGCGAGGTGCTGGTGCGCTTCCCCGGCCCGGCCCAGGCACCCGCTCTGGCGACACCCCTGCCAGCGGCACCCCAGGCGGATGGCCCGGCCGCCCCGCTGGGGGACACCCCGTCCGGCGCCGTCCTCACCGGCCAGCGGCTGGACGACGCCCTGGTGTCGCAGCTGTTCGCGCAGCCCACGGGCACGCTGCTGTCGGCGGGGCTGGATGGTGTGCCGCGCATCATCGGCTTCGGCACTCTGCAGGGCATCAATGCCCGCGTTGTGGTCAGCCTGCCCCGGGCCGAGGCGGTGGGCGAGGCGGACGAGGATTTCTGGCGCAGCATGATGGGCCTGGCGGCCGTGGCCGCCGCCGCCCTCCTGCTGGGGATCTTCGCGCTGGAAACCTCGGTCATGAGCCGCCTCGTCACCCTGACCCGGGTGGTGGAGCGCATCGGCCGGGGCGAGCGGGGCGTGCGCGCGCCCGAACGGGCGTCGGACGCGGAATTCGCCGTGCTGGCCCGGGCCATCAACACCATGGCCCATAACCTGGAACAGGGTGCTTCCGACCTGGCGGAGCGCGAGGTGCGCTTCCGGGACCTGATCGACGTGTCCACGGACTGGTACTGGGAGGCGGATCCCGACCGCCGGCTGACCTATGTGTCGCCCGGCGTGCGGTCCATCGGCCTCGATCCCCTGCGCATGGTGGGGCAGAAGCAGATCGGTGGCCTGACCCCCACGCCCGAGACGGCCGCCGCCCTGGCCGGCGGCGCCGACAAGCAGGAATTCCGCGACCTGCGCTATGTCGTCAGCCACCCCAGCGGCAGGCGCTATCACATCGTGCTGTCGGGGCGCCCGCTTTATGACGCCGACGGCGCCATCCGGGGCTGGCGCGGCGTCGGCCGCGACATCACCGCCCTGGTGGAGGCGCGCGACGCGCTTGAGGAGAGCGAGGCCCGCTTCCGCCTGCTGGCCGACCGCGCCAGCGACATCATCCTGTTGACACGGCCCGATGGCACCCGCCTCTACGTCTCCCCCTCGGTGGAACGCATCCTGGGTTACGGCGTGGCGGAATTCACGCGGCTGCCCCTGTCGGAGTTGCGCCATCCGGACGACCAGGCCATCGACGCCACCCTGGACGCGCTCTCGGCGGCGGCCTCGCGGGCCGGTTCCGGCGCAGCCGGGGCCATGGCCGAGGGCGACCTTGCCGGTGGCGTTTCCGCCCGCTTCCGCCTGCGCCACAAGGACGGCCGCTGGATCTGGCTTGAGACCATCATCTCCCTAACCCGGGGCGATGATGGGACGCCCCTGCTGATCTCCGCCGCCCGCGATGTCACCGAGCGAGTGCGGCAGGAGGAGGAATTGCGCGCCGCTCGCGACACCCTGACCGTCGCCGCTGCCGAGCTGGAGCAGGCGCGCCGCGTGGCGGAAGACGCCAACGCCGCCAAGTCCGCCTTCCTGACCGCCACCAGCCATGAAATCCGCACCCCGTTGAACGGCATCATCGGGGCCGTGCAGCTGCTGGCGGCGGAGCCGCTGGCGCCCCTGCAGCGCGACCTGGCCGTGATCATCCGCGACAGCGCGCAGACCCTGTTGCTGCTGGTGGACGATCTGCTGGACCTCTCGAAGCTGGAGGCCGGGCGGGTGGACCTGGTGGCGACGGACTTCCAGCTGGCCGCGGTGGTGACGGAGGCCGCGCGCCTGATGGAAGGCCAGGCCCGGGCCAAGGGCCTGGCGCTCAGCACGCGCATCGCACCCGAGGCGGCAGCCACCTTCCGCGGCGACGCCCGCCGTCTGCGCCAGCTGCTGCTGAACCTGCTGGGCAACGCCGTGAAGTTCACCGACAAGGGGCAGGTCCAGCTGACGGCCGAGGTGGTCGAGGGCGCGCCGGCGGTGGAAATGGGCGTCCTGCGCGATGTGCGCGTGGTGCTGACGGTGCGTGACACCGGCATCGGCATGACGGCGGATCAGCAGGCGCGGCTGTTCAACCGCTTCGTCCAGGGTGATGACGGCATCGCCCAGCGCTATGGCGGCAGTGGCCTGGGCCTGTCCATCTGCCGCGAACTGGTGACCCTGATGGGCGGCACCATCACCCTGGACAGCGCACCCGGCCAGGGCAGCACCTTCACCATCGACCTCACCTTGCCGCGCCTGCCTGGCCAGGCTGCGGCCGCGGCCGAAGCGGCACCGTCCCCCGCCGCCCCGCCCACCAACCCGGCCCCTGCCGCCCTGCCCAAGCGCGGCGCTGGCCGCCGCGTGCTGGTGGTGGAGGACAACAGCATCAACGCCCGCCTGACAGAGATGATGCTGCGCACCGAAGGCTATGCCGTTGAATTGGCCAGCGACGGGGCCGCAGGCGCCGCCATGGCCCTGGGCCAGCCGCCGGTGGATCTGGTGCTGATGGATATCCAGATGGCCGGCCTGGACGGTCTGGAGGCGACGCGCCGCATCCGCGCGGGCGAGCCGCCGGGCCGCCGCGTGCCGGTCATCGCCATGACCGCCAACGCCATGGTGGGCATGCGTGAGGAATACCTGGCCGCCGGCATGGACGACTATGTGTCAAAGCCCTTCGACCAGGGCCGCTTCCTCGACCTGGTGGCCCGCTGGACCGGCGGGGTTGCAGCACCGGCGCACTCTGGCACGACGGAAGGGCCGCGGCCCATGGCCGGCCCCAGCGACGGCTTTCCCATGGCCGACCAGCCCCTGTTCGACGGCGAGCCGCTGGCCAAATTGGTCGATTTGGCGGGGCGCGACGGCACGGTGGACATGGTGCGGGAGTTCGTCAGCTTCGGGCAGGCGCGCATCGTCCGCACCGCCGGCCTGGTCACCGCCGGCAACCTGCCCGAGGCGCGGCGCGAGGCGCACAGCCTGATCTCCACCGTAGGCAATCTGGGCCTGCGCCGCCTGCAGTACCTGGCGCAGTCGCTGGAGCAGGCGTGCATCCAAGGCGACGCCGAAGAGGCGCGCCTGCTGGTCGCCGCCATCGTCGGCGTGGCGCCGGCATCCTGGGCCGCCCTGGCCCGCGACTATCCTGTGCCCATCGCCGCGGCGTAGTTGTTAGCCCCCTTAGATGCCGGCGTCCCATCCGGGGGCGCCGGTGTTTGAGAAGCGCGCATCACGCGCTTCCGATCAGAATCCCCGTCGCGAACACCAGCAAGCCGCCGATGATGACCTGGAAGGCGGCGGCCAGGAAGGTCGTGTCCATGTAGCGATTGCGGATCCAGGAGATGACGCCCAGCTCCACCACCACAACGGCGGCGGCGGCGGCCGTGGCCGTCCAGAACTGGGGGATGAGATAGGGCAGGGTGTGGCCCAGGCCGCCCACCGCGGTCATGACGCCGCAGACCAGGCCCCGCAGCCAGGGGCTACCCCGGCCGGTCAGGCTGCCGTCGTCGGACAGCGCCTCGGCGAAGCCCATGCTGATGCCGGCGCCCACGGCCGAGGCGATGCCCACCAGGAAGGTTTGCCAGGTGTCGTGGGTGGCGAAGGCGGCGGCGAACAGCGGCGCCAGGGTGGAGACGGAACCGTCCATCAGCCCCGCCAGGCCCGGCTGCACCACCTGCAGCACGAACAGGCGGCGTTCCGACGCGTGCTCCTCCTCCCGCACCTGGGGCGTCACCAGGCGGGACTCCAGCTGCTCCGCCCGTGCCTCGTGGCGGCGCTCCTCATCCGCCAGGTCGCCCAGCAACTGGCGGATGGCGGCGTCGGTGGAGCGGCGGGCCGCCCGGGTGTAGAAGCGCTTGGTCTCCGCCTCCATCAATTCGGCCTGCTGGCGCACCGTCTCCAACGACAGCGGGCGGATTAGCCAAACCGGCTTGCGCTGCACGAAACCGCGCACGTCCTGGCGGCGGATCAGGGGGATATGCTCGCCGAAGCGCTGGCGGTACAGCTCGATCAGGCGGTGGCGATGGCCGTTCTCTTCGGCTGCCAGGGCGTTGAAGACCTTGGCGCTTTCCGGAAAGTTCTCGCGCAGGCCGGTGGCGAACTCGTCGTAGATGCGCGCGTCCTCCTCCTCCAGCGACACGGCCAGCGCCAGCAGCTCCTGTTCGGTGAGGTCGGAGAAGTCCTTCATGGGGATGGCCTTGCGCAGGAACGGGGAATGCCGGGAAGACTAGCCAAGTCAGGCCGCCCGTCAACCCGCCGCATGCGCGAGGGATGCGGAATTCCCAAGTAATAATAATGAGTTGCGCTCGCTGCGCCGGAGCGGGGCCATGGCGTGGGGGCATGGGCTCCCTGCGCGCGATCCCCCTCATCAGCCGGGGGCTTCCGCGTTAAACTCCCGCCCCACTCCATCCTTCGAGGACGCCTGGGCATGTTGAGCTGGCAGACCCTATCGGCCTTCGCCGTCACCTGCTTCTTCCTGTCGGCCACGCCCGGCCCCAACATGCTGTTCGCCATGGGCATCGGCCTGCGCCACGGCGTGCGCGCGGCGGCCTGGGCGGGGGCGGGCATGTGCCTGGCGCTGGGCGCCATGGCCGGCCTGTCGGCGGTGGGCATGGCGGCGCTGCTGCAGGCCTCTTCCACGGCCTTCATGGTGGTGAAGGTGCTGGGCGTGGCCTATCTGCTGTACCTGGGCATCCAGGCCTGGCGGGCGGATCCGAAGGAGACGCTGCACGCCGAGGCCGATGCGGAACAGCGGGGAGAGGCTGTGCGCCCCGCCGACGCCAGCGCTCACCGGCTGTTGCTGCGCGGCCTGCTGGTCTGCGGTTCCAATCCCAAGGCGCTGATCTTCATGGCCGCCTTCTTCCCCCAGTTCATCGACGCCGGCCAGCCGCTGACGGCGCAGCTGGTCCTGCTGACCGTGCTGATGGTGGTGATCGAGTTCGGCTGGATCCTGACCTACGCCGTCGGCGGGCAAACCCTGGCCAGCCGCCTGCAGACGCCCAAGGCGGCCCGCCAGCTGAACCGCCTCACCGGCGGCTTGCTGATCGGGGCCGGCGGCGTCCTGGCGCTGATGCGCTGACTGGCGGGTATCGCGCCCGTGTAAAGCCGGGTCGCTTGCGGATCCGCGTCCATGGCCTACAGTGGGCGCAAGACCGGCTTGCGGTTTGTCCTGGGTATCATCCATGTCGGGGTGTCATGCGTTCGCGTCGTCTTTCCGCTTCCGTCGTCGCCGCCGGCTTGGCCGCGTCCCTGCTGTCCGGCTGCGCCTTTTTCGAGGGTGACGACGATACCGCCCCCGCCAAGCCCGGCGACGGCCTGCTGTCCCGGTTGGCCCAGGGCCCTGAGGCCCCACCCGCGCAGGCGCCCGTCCAGCCTGCGGGTTCCGCCCAACCGGTGACGCAGGCGCCCGCCGCCCCGCCGGCCGCCCCGATCAATGTTCCCGTCCTGCCGGCGCCGGCGGTGCAGGCGCCTCCCGCGCAGGCCGAGCCCGTGCAGACGCCCGACACCATCATGCCAGGCGCCCAGGGCCGGGCGGGTCAGATGGCCGTGTCCACCCTGCCGCTGGACGGCCACATCAATCCCCCCGTCGATCCGCCGGACGCGCAGCGGCTGGTGGCCCAGGCCGACGCGCAGATGGAGGACAAGAACGGCAAGGGCCCGTCGTCGCAGGACATGGCCTCCGCCCTGGCGCTGTTCGACCAGGCCATGGCCCGCGGCAGCCTCAAGGCGCGCGAGGCGCTGGCGGTCTATTATTACTACGGCCGGGGCACGGCCCGCGATCCGCAGAAGGCGGCGCAGGTGGTGAAGCCCGCCGCCCAGGCCGGCCTGGGCATGGCCGCCCTGATCTACGGCCAGTTGTACAACAACGGCAGCATCCCCGGCGGCGGCGCCGGCGAGGCGCAGTACTGGTACAACATCGCCCGCCGCGCCGGCTGCGCCCCTTGCATATCCAGCCACCAGGAATTCCTGAACAGCATCGAGGCCAAGCTGAACCTGCCGGCCAGCAAGGGGCAGGGCGACCTGGCCAGCGACCCCATCGTGCTGGCCGGCATCACCGACAGCGCCGCCGGCACCAAGCGCGAATACACCACGCTGGGCATCCTCTATCCCGGCTGGAAGCAGGTGGAACAGCGCCAACTGACGGAAAACGGCCGCACGCTGGACCAGTTCACCCTGGAAAACGCCCAGCAGCGCCGGGTGCGCGTCTATTTCGACGCCACCGGCTGGGGTAAGCCGGCACCCAAGGCCAAGTAGGAAGCCGGCCCAGCGGATGCAGGCGCCCGGAACCACGAAATCCGCCTGAACACCAGGCCCGACTATTGATTCCAGGCGCGGCGCAGGGCCTGGCCGCAGGCCATGCTGGCCAGATAGGCCTTCGGCGCCATGACCTCACGCGCGATCAGGCCATAGGTGCGGCGGTCGGCGCTGATCCAGGGATAGAAGCCCATCATGCCCGGGCTGCTGAAGGCGCCGTCGCCGCCGGGGCCATCCTCCACCCAATGGTTCAGGCTGTAATGCCAGGGCTGGGGCAAGTCCGGCGCTTGCACGGCCGCGCAGTCCGGTCCCTGGGTACAGACGGGGTGGCTGCCCAGCAGGTCATGGATGCGCAGATGGCCGGACACCACCTTCCGCAGGAAGGCGCCATAGGCGGCCGGGCTGGCCTTCAGCCCGCCGGACACGCGGGGGGCGGCATAGTCCAGGTGCAGATCCGGGCCCAACACCCGCCGCACCTCCGCCGCCAGGCCGTAGCGATCCAGATCGCCCAGGCCCAGGGTGGTTGCCAGATACTGGTCGTGGCCGCCGTTATAGCTGAACCGGCCCTGGTGCTCGGCATTCCGCAAGCCGTTGCCGCGCCGGTCCAGGCAGGCGGCCACGGTGTGGGCGGCGAAACAGGCCAGCGGGTTGAAGTTGTCATAGCCGGACCGCATCTCCAGCGCGTCCAGCTGATCCGGCGTCAACTGGCCGCCCACCCGCTCCACCACATAGGCGGCGAAGACCAGCTTGCTGGCGCTGGCCACCTGCAAGGGCTTGTTGGCGCTGTAGCGGCTGCCTCGGCTGCCGCTGGCCAGGGTCCCGCTGCCGTCGCCGATCTCCCAGTAAAAATCGCCCATTTCCCGGCAGGCGGCGTCGGTGCCGGCCGCCGCCGCCACGGCCGCGCGGCGGCGGGCCAGGCCATGATGGGGATCGGCCTTCTGGTACGCCTGGGTCTGCAGGGTATCCATAGGGATGGCATGGGCGACCTCCGGCGAGGCCGGTGACGGGGCCGGCGATTGGGCGTGGGCGCCGGCAGCGGCCATCAAGGCGGCACCCGACAGGCCTGCCGCCAGGGCGGCCGCCCGCCATCTCACCGTCATTTCCAACACCCGCCGTTGCACACGCACGTCCGCCGACCACACCCATTGCCCAGAGCGCCGCCATGATATCAGCCGCCCCCGATGGCGGGTATGGACGGGGCCGGTACTGTCGTCTTTGTCGCAGGCGGTCTATCCGGGCGATATGCATCTCATGCGCGCATTGAATGAAAAATACATACGTATTAATTGTAGCGTTGCTTTCAATCGGGACGCTCTCCAGGGTGTCCCGCAATCAGCGGGGGTAAATGGGATGGCGACGACCTATGATGCGTGGCAGACCACTTTCTTCTTCAACAACATCGCCAATGACGCCGGCGGGCAGGACGTGACGGTGGACTTGGATAAGTCCCTGCCGAAAAGCGCCGCCCTGCAGGCGGGCGCCACGGCGGCGGCGGCGCAGCTGACGGCCATCCTGACGACCGGCGTCGACAAGGCGATCAAGGCCGCCGGGCCGCAACTGGGCGCCGACGACTGGACCGTGGTGTGGGGCCCCCAGGTCCTCTGCATCGATCCGGTCGCATTAAGCGTCCGTTGGGAGGCGTCGCCGCCCACCGCCCGCTTCAACGCCGCCAACGCCCTGTTCGTGGTCTACAGCCCCACGCTGGCCCGCTATGTCGTGGCCATCGCCGCCACCAACTTCAAATCCTTCTACGACTGGCTGAAGGAGGATTTCGCCGTGGCCACCGTGGTGGCGTGGGAGGGGGCCTTGCAGGTGTGGAACGGCGGCACCAACGACACCCAGCCCAGTGACCAGATCCCCTGCATCTCCATGGCGACCTACACCGGCATCACCAACCTGCTCGGCATCGTCGACACCCAGATCACCCAGCAGACCTTGGTGAGCTTCCTTAAGGGATTGACCCCGCCGTCCGGCACCACGCTGACTTTCACCGGCCATTCGCTGGCGGGCGCCCTGTCGCCGACGCTGGCCATGGCCTGTTTCGATCCCACCGCCGGCCTGCTGCGGGACGGTTCGTGGGCGGCCGGCGATGCCATGATCTACGCCACCGCCGGCGCCACCCCGGGCAACGCCCCCTTCGCGGCGCTGGTCAACGGCACCGGCTGGGCGGGCGCAGACCAGACAGGCAGCCAGCCCTGGCAGATCTGGAACCACGACATGTACAACAACGTGGATGTGGTGCCCCACGCCTGGGGGTCCGCCATGCTGGACGCCATTCCCGGCTATTACGGCACCTATTACGGCGCGCTGACCACCGACCTCATCACCCACCTCATCTCGCACGCCCGCGCCTATGCCAAGAAGGGTGAGGCCGTGGCCGGCCCCTACACCCCCATCAACAACCAGGCGCTGAATCCCGAGGGCCAGTCCGCCGCCTTCGACGAATTCGTCTCCAGCTACAAGGTGGCGGAGGGCGGCGGCGAGGTGATCGAATACCTGACCCCGGCCCAGGCCGCGGCGGTGTCGCCCCCGCCCACGGACAAGACGCAGGTGTCCTGGACCGAGCAGGTGCTGTTCCAACACACCACGGCCTATGGCCAGTTGATCCTGCAGAACACGCCGCAACCGGTGAAGTTGCCGTCTTAAGGCCAAGGGGACCAAACAAGGAAAGCTGACAAACAAGGAAGGCCGGCGTCCATCCGGGCGCCGGCCTTCCCCCGCGGTCTTCGCCCTTTTGCTTGGGCGTTCCTCCCTCTCCCCAGGAACTCAGGAACCCGCCTCCATCAGCCGGTCATAGGCCGGCAGGGTCAGGAATTCGGCGAAGCGGTGCTGAAACACCAGGTCGGAGAACAGGCGGGCCGCCTCCTCATGGCGGCTGTGGGCCAGGGCCACTTCCCCCACCCGGCCGATCCAGGCGGCCAGTTCCTCCTCGATGATGCGCTCCACCAGGGCATGGTCGACGGTGCGGCCGTCGTCCAGCTTGGCGCCATGGCGCAGCCACTGCCAGACCTGGGCGCGGCTGATCTCCGCCGTGGCGGCGTCCTCCATCAGGTTGAACAGGGGCACGCAACCCTGGCCGCGCAGCCAGGCCTCGATATAGCCGATGCCCACCGCCACGTTCTGGCGCAGGCCGGCCTCGGTGCGCGGGCCTTGGGGGATGGTCAGCAGATCCTCCGCCGTCACCCGCACGTCATGGCAGGTGGCGTGGATCTGGTTGGGGGTGCGCATCAGGTCGTCGAACACCTCGCGCGCCACCGGCACCAGCGCCGGGTGGGCCACCCAGGTGCCGTCATGGCCGTTGCGGGCCTCCCGCTCCTTGTCCGCCCGCACTTGGGCGAAGGCGCGGTCGTTGGCGACCGGGTCATCTTTCACCGGGATGTAGGCCGCCATGCCGCCAATGGCCGGGGCGCCGCGGCGGTGGCAGGTCTTCACTGCCAGGCGGGAGTAGGCGTTCAGGAAGGCCTTGTCCATGGTGACAGCCGCCCGGTCGGGCAGCAGGGCGTCGGGGTCGTTCCGGAACTTCTTGATGAAGCTGAAGATGTAGTCCCAGCGGCCGCAGTTCAGGCCGGCGGAATGGCAGCGCAGCTCGTACAGGATCTCGTCCATCTCGAAGGCCGCCAGGATGCTTTCGATCAGCACCGTGGCCTTGATGGTGCCGGGGGGCAGATCCAGGCATTCCTGGGCGTGCAGGAAGACGTCATTCCACAGCCGCGCCTCGGCCCGGCCTTCGATCTTGGGCAGGTAGAAATAGGGGCCGCTGCCCCGAGCCAGCAGTTCGCGGGCGTTGTGGAAGAAATAAAGGCCGAAGTCGAACAGGGCGGCCGAAACGGGCCGGCCGTCGATCAGCACGTGCTTTTCCTCCAGGTGCCAGCCGCGGGGGCGGACCATCAGCACGGCGACCTTGTCGTTCAGGGCGTAGTTCTTGCCCGACACGGGGTCGGTATGGGTGATGGTGCGGCGAATGGCGTCGCGCAGGTTGACCTGGCCGTCCATCACGTTGGCCCAGGTCGGGGCGTTGCTGTCCTCGAAATCGGCCATGAACACCTGCGCGCCAGAATTCAACGCGTTGATGATCATCTTGCGCTCGACGGGGCCGGTGATCTCCACCCGGCGGTCGCGCAGGTCGGCCGGCTGCGGTTCGACCGTCCACTCTTCATGCCGGGCATAGCCGCAGGCGGGGTTGAAGGCCGGCTTCTCGCCAGCGTCCAGACGGGCCTGACGCTCCACCCGCTTTTCCAGCAGATAGCGCCGGCGCCAGCCGAAGCGGCGTTCCAGGTCGGCCACGAAGGCCAGGGCGGCGGGGGTCAGGAGGACATCATAGCCGGGCTTGGACGCGGCGCGGATCTCGATACGGCCTACCGGGGCATCCGGGGACAGGCGGGGGGCCGAGGGGGCGAGCAGAGCGTCAGGCATGATACCTCTCCCTTCAGATCAGGGGGCCCGTCGCGGATAGGCTCAGGCCCTCGGAGGCGATGATTTAGGGGGCAGGGGTGCGGCGGCGGGACGCTCCAGCGTCGTTCAAACCCCGTCGCCGCACCCCTGCCAGGGCAGGGGATGGAATGGGCCATCCCTGCCGATCTCGTGGACGCGTTGGAATTTGGTGAAATCCGGAGGGGAAACCGGGCGGCGGCGGGACGCTCCAGCGTCGTTTATTCCCGCCGCCGCCCGAAGGGTGCTTCCAGGCGAACGGTGCGTCGGCCTTCCCTGGAAGTCACCCCGTTCCGGGGACGGAGACGATCAGTGGAACTGGTCGGTCTCGGTCGAGTCCTTCATGGCGGTGGTGCTGCTGGTGCCGCCGGTGATGGCCATGGACACGGCGTCGAAGTAGCCGGTGCCCACCTCGCGCTGGTGCTTCACCGCGGTGAAACCGTGCTCCACGGCGGCGAATTCCTTCTGCTGCAGCTCGGAGAAGGCAGCCATGCCGCGCTCCTTATAGCCGCGCGCCAGCTCGAAGGTGGCGTAGTTCAGCGAGTGGAAGCCCGCCAGGGTGATGAACTGGAACTTGTAGCCCATGGCGCCCAGCTCCTGCTGGAAGCGGGCGATGGTCGCCTCATCCAGGTTGGCGCGCCAGTTGAAGCTGGGCGAGCAGTTGTAGGCCAGCAGCTTGCCCGGGAACTGCTTGTGCACGGCCTCGGCGAAGCGCCGGGCGTCATCCAGGTTGGGCTTGGACGTTTCCCACCACAGCAGGTCGGCATAGGGGGCGTAGGCCAGGCCGCGGGCGATGCAGTAATCGACGCCCATGCCCTTGCGGATGCGGAAAAAGCCTTCCGGCGTACGGTCGTTGCGATCGATGAAGGGATGGTCGCGCTCATCCACGTCGGACGTGATCAGCTGCGCGCTTTCCGCGTCGGTGCGGGCCACCACCAGGGTGCTGGTGCCGGAGACGTCGGCGCCCAGGCGGGCGGCGTTCAGGATGCGGATGAACTGCTGGATGGGGATCAGCACCTTGCCGCCCAGATGGCCGCACTTCTTTTCCGACGCCAGCTGGTCCTCGAAATGGACGGCGGCGGCGCCGGCCTCGATCATGGACTTCATCAGCTCATGGGCGTTCAGCGGACCGCCGAAGCCGGCCTCGGCGTCGGCGACGATGGGCACCATCCAGTTGATGTCGTCCTTGCCCTCGGAATGGGAAATCTGGTCGGCGCGCAGTAGGGCGTTGTTGATGCGCTTCACGACGCTGGGGACCGAGTTGGCCGGGTATAGGCTCTGGTCCGGGTACATCTGGCCCGCCAGGTTGGCATCGGCCGCGACCTGCCAGCCGGACAGGTAGATCGCCTCCAGGCCGGCCTTGGCCATCTGCACCGCCTGATTGCCGGTGAAGGCGCCCAGGCTGTGGACGTAGGGGCGGGTGTGCAGCAGTTCCCACAGGCGGCGGGCGCCCAGCTCGGCCAGGGTGTATTCGATCTTCACCGTGCCGGACAGGCGCTTCACGTCCTCCATGGTGTAGTCGCGCTTCACACCGTCGAAGCGGCGGGCATGCAGCGCCTTCAGGTCGGTGGGGGTGGGGCCTTGATCCAGCGGAGCCATGATCGCCTAATTCCTTTCATTCAAGACGTCGGACGGCCTTTTGAGCGAGGTTGGAACCATGATGGTTCCGGCCGACCTGATGATGTTCCCGTGACCGCCGGCGTTCGCCTGTTTCGCACTGCGTCCGTCGCGTTCACTGCACTGCATTAGACTTGGCGATTTGGTAAACCGGATCAATAAGTCTTTGATTGAAAAGTGGTAACGATGTAATCTCTTGTAATGTCGGTAAGTGAAAACTTGTAAAGTTTGTAAATTCACTTACCCTTCCGGCGCAGTGCGGAAGGGGTGGGAACCAAGCGGCGGCGGGGCTAAGACCCCGTGAAAACAGGCCGCCGGGGGACCGGATGGGAGGGAGTGGCGCGCGATGGCGGCGGAAAAGAAGGCGATGCTGGGCCACAAGGTGCGCCGCCTGCGTCGCGACCTGCACCTGACCCAGGCCCAGATGGCGGAGATGCTGGCCATCTCCCCCTCCTATCTGAACCTGATCGAGGGAAATCAGCGGCCGCTGACCGTGGCGCTGCTGCTGAAGATCGGCCAGACCTTCGACGTGGACCTCGCCACCTTCGCCGAGGATGACGAGGTGCGGCTGGTGGCGGGCCTGCGCGAGGTGTTCGCCGACCCGCTGTTCGACCATAGCGACATCAAGAACCAGGACATGAAGGAACTGGCGGCGGTGGCCCCCGGCCTGGGCCAGGCGGTGGTCACCCTTTATCGCGCCTATCTGGAGGCGCGGGAGGACATCCAGGCGCTGGCGGAAAAGGTGGACGACCGCGACCGCCAGCACCCCCAGGCGGCCGGCCAGCAGTTCGCCCAGGATGAGGTGGGGGAGTTCTTCCAGGATCAGAACAACCATTTCCCCGAGCTGGAGCTGGCGGCGGAAACGCTGTGGTTCGACGGGGACCTGGACTCGGCCGACCTCTATGGTTCCCTCGCCCGTTTCGTGCAGAAGGCCCACGGCCTGACGGTCAAGCTGATGCCGGTGGAGGTGATGGGCGAGACGGTGCGCCGCTACGACCGCCATTCCCGCCGCGTGCTGATCTCGGAAATGCTGCCGCCGGCGGGGCGCACCTTCCAGCTGGCGGTGCAGGTGGCCCTGATGCGGCACCGCGACCTGCTGTCGGCCACGGTGGAAAAGGCCACCATGGCCAGCGAAGATTCGCGTCAGCTGGCCCGCATCGTCCTGGCCGGCTACTTCGCCGCCGCCGTCATGATGCCCTATGGCCGCTTCCTGGAGGCGGCCAAGTCCGCCCGCTATGACATCGAGGTGCTGATGCACCGCTTCGTCGCCAGCTTCGAACAGGTCTGCCACCGGCTGACGACCTTGCAGCGGCCGGGGGCCAAGGGCGTCCCCTTCTTCCTGGTGCGGGTGGATCCGGCGGGCAACATCTCCAAGCGGTTCAGCGCCGTGCCCGGCTTCCACATGGCGCGCTTCGGCGGCGGCTGTCCGCGCTGGACCGTGCACCAGGCCTTCCGCAACCCGGGCCAGATCCTGACCCAGCTGATGCGCATGCCGGACGGCACCAGCTATTTCGCCATTGCCCGCACCCTCAGCAAGGCCGGCGGGTGGAAAAGCGTGCCGCGCCAGTTCGCTCTCAGCCTGGGCTGCGAGGCGACGCAGGCGCATCAGCTGATCTATGCCGACGGCATCGACCTGGCCGGCGCCCAGGCGACGCCCGTCGGCACCAACTGCCGCCTGTGCCCGCGCCTGGACTGCACGCAGCGGGCCTTCCCGCCCTTGAACCACCGCCTGGTGGTGGATGAGAACATCCGCGGCCTGTCCAGCTATATCGGGCCGCCCACCGGCTGATGGTCATATTAACGGCGGGCATCCATCCCATCCCCTTGCGTCCTTGCCGCCTAACGCCGTAGGCGCCAGGGTGGCGCCGGATCGTCGTGGGGGAATGCATCATGCGCAGGTTGGCGGTGGGTATGGCCTTGGGCGCCATCGCGGGCGTATCGATGGCCGCGTTCGCCGACCCGGCGCCGGGCCTGAAGCCCATGGCCTTCCTGGCCGGCCATTGCTGGAAGGGTGAATTTCCCAGCGGCCAGCGCACCGACACCCACTGTTTCGCCTGGCTATATGAAGGCAAGGCCCTGCGCGACACCCACACGGTGCGCACGCCCGGCCAGCCGGACTATGTGGGCGAGACGACTTACTATTGGGATCCGGCGGCCAAGCGGGTGGAATACCTCTACATCGAGAACCAGGGCGGCATCAGCCACGGCACGGTGACGGCCGAGGACGGCGCCCTGGTCTTTCCCGCCACCCAGTATGTGGCGGAGGGCGAAGCCATGACCTACCGCGTGCGCTGGACCCCGCAAGGGACCGGCGATGGTGAGCCCGCATCGTATGAAGCGTGGAGCGAGGCCCAGACCAAGGACGGCTGGTCCACCATGTTCAAGCTGGCGCTGAAGCGGCAGCCCTGACTTTGCCGCTGCCGGATCAGTGGCCCTTGGGGGTTTCCAGCGCGCGGTCGGCGGCCGCCAGGGCGCCCTTGCCGGCCAGGGCCAGGACAATGACGTAGTTTTGATAGTGGCGCAGCCGTTCGATCAGGGTCTGGCGCTGGGCGGGGCTCATCTGGGCGGGATCGTTGCCGAACAGGCGCATGTCCTGCCATTCCGCCAGCTGCGCCTTCTCCTGCTCCGTGAACAGGCGGAAGCCGGCATAGGCTTCGGCGTAGCGGCGCACCTCGTCGTAGGGCAGTTCACCCAGGGCCTGGGTCGCGATGGCGGCATCCCAGCTTGCGCTGGACATCAGGTCCAGGCGGATGCCGGGGTACTTAAGCTCGGTGCCTGCGGCCCCCTTGCCCTGCTGCCAGGCGGTCAGCAGGGCGATGTCCTCCTCCGCCCGGCTGTTGTGTCCGTCGATCTCGGCCATGACCTCCTGCACCGCCTTGCGATTCTCCGCCAGCTCGGCATGGAAGCTTTCCACCGCCTGCCGTGCCAGTTCATGGCGATGATAGGCCTCCACCGCCTGTTCCAGGCCCAGCGCGATCAGGATGCCGACGGTGACCACGCCGATATGGATGGCGAAGTCCTTCAGGGATTGGATGGGGCTTTCCGGGGCGTGGATTTCCATGGGCGTGTGTCGCGTCTGGTCAGGATGGGAATGGAAAAGGATCAGTTCAGGATTTTCTGCAGGAACACCAAATCCAGCCAGCGATCGAATTTGCGCCCCACTTGGGGCAGGCGCCCGGTCTCGCTGAAGCCATAGCGCTGGTGCAGGCGAATGCTGGTCAGGTTGCTGGCCTCTATCCCCGCGATCATGACATGCAGGCCGGCGGCCGTCGCCCGCGCCAGCAGGGCGGACAACAGGGCGGTACCGATGCCCCGGCCCCGCGCCGCCTCATCCACGTACAGCGAATTCTCCACCGTGTGCTGATAGCCGCTGCGGGCGCGGAATTCACCATATGTGGCGAAACCCAGCACCTCGCCCGGCGGCGCGTCGGGGCCGGGTGTGGCCACCAGCACAGGCTGTCCCTTGGCCTGGCGGTCGGCCAGCCAGGCGGCACGCTCCGCCACCGAGGTCGGCTCCAGGCTCCATATCGCGGTGGTATGAACGATGGCCTCGTTCAGGATGGCCACGATTCGCGGCAGGTCGGCGGCGTTGGCGTCGCGGATGTGGACGAAGGGGGACTGCGCGGCGGACATGGGCGTCGGACGGACCTCGGGTTCTTGCTTTGGTGGCACCGGTAAAACACATGAACACGGCCCCTTTGGCAATGGCCGTTGCCGGACCGGGGCCGGGCCGGATACCGTTGCGCCCAAGGGCCGCCGCCGGAACGGGCGGCCCCACAAAGACGCGCGACAGGCAGAAAGGGCATGGGGATGAGGGGCTTGATGGGGACGTGCGCCGCGGTGGCGGCGCTGCTGGCGTCCACGGCGATGATGGTGGGCGCGCGGGCGGCCGAGGCGCCGCACGACACCGTGGTCTATGCCGGGGCGCTGATCGACGGCGTCACCTTCACCCCCCGCCGCCAGGTCACCATCATGGTGCATGAGGGCAAGGTGGCGGCGGTGGAGGCAGGCTATGTCGCCCATCCCGGCGCAACGGTCATCGACCTGAAGGACCAGACGGTGCTGCCGGGCCTGATCGACTGTCACGTCCACATCTCGTCCAAGCTGCCCAGCCAGGCCAACGCGGTGGAGGACATGATGACCCACACCGCCGTGGACGCGGTGCTGGACGGCGCCATCTTCGCCCGTGCCATGCTGCTGCAGGGCTTCACCAGCGCGCGCGACGTGGGCGGCGGGGACGACACGGTGTCGCTGCGCAACGCTATCAACGAGGGCAAGGTGCCGGGCCCGCGCCTGTGGGTGTCGCTGGAACCGCTGGGGCCCACCGGCGGCCATGGCGACCCATCCAACGGCTTTGATTCCCGCCTGCACCATCCCGATTGGCAGAACGGCATCGTCGACACGCCGGACATGGCCCGCCTGCGGGTGCGGGAGCATCACAAGCGCGGCGCTGACGTCATCAAGATCATGCCGTCGGGCGGCATCGCCAGCACCGGCGACGACCCCCGCGCCCAGCTGATGACGAATGAGGAGATCAAGGCCGCCATCGACACGGCCCACGCGTTGGGCATGAAGGTGGCGGCCCACACCTACCCGGCCCAGGCCATCATCAACACGGTGAACGCCGGTGTCGATTCCATCGAGCACGGTTCCTTCGCGGATGCCGACGCGGTGAAGGCCATGAAGGCCCACGGCACCTACCTGGTGCCGACGCTGACCGTCTACGACGTGTTCATGAAGGCGGCACAGGAACATCCCGAGCTGCTGCCCCCCGGCACGGCGGAAAAGGAACTGGCGAACGACGCCATACCGAAACGCAACCTGCCCCTGGCCTACAAGGCGGGGGTGAAGATCGCCTACGGCACCGACATCGGCGAGGGCGACCACGCCCGCGAGTTCGCCCTGCTGGCCGAGGCGGGCGTGACCCCGGCCGACGCCCTGGCCTTCGCCACCCGCAACGCCGCCGACCTGATCGGTGCCACCGACCGCATCGGCACGGTGCAGCCGGGCCGCTTTGCCGACCTGATCGCCGTGGCCGGTGACCCGCTGAGCCATCTGGAGTTGATGGAACAGGTGCGGTTTGTCATGAAGGGGGGCGTGGTCTACAAGGCCGACGGCCACCCCGTCCTGCTGCCCTGAGCGCGGGCGGAACCAGACGGCGAAGGGAGGAACAAGCGTTGACGGGACCTCGGGAGGGTGACATCAGCCTGGTGGAGCGCTGGCGCACCCGCATCCCCTCCTGGCGCGTCTTCCTGGAACGGGTGCAAATCGACCGGCGGCTGGCCATTTATGACCTGCTGCCCATGATCTGGACGCCTCGGGCGCGTGATGTCGCCGCCGCCGTCGTCGCCTTCTTCCAGCCCAAGTCGCCATGGCCTCGGCCCACGAACCAGGCCCGGTCCTGGGCGCGCGACCTGGCCTGGCAGGGCCTGGTGCCCCTGCCGGCCCTGGATGGCGAAGTGGCGGCCGAGATCCGCGCCTATTTCCAGGGCGTGCGGTGCAGCGACCCTTTCCGGCCCCACCTGGGGGCCTTCCCCTGGGACCAGCCGGCCAGCGATGAGACCAACATGGGCTATTACGCGGTGCAGGACATCCTGGCCGCCCCCCATGTGCTGACGCTGCTGAACGATCCCACCATCCTGGACGTGGCGGAACTGTACCTGGGCTGCAAGCCGGTGCTGGACAACATCGGCTGCTGGTGGTCCTACGGCGACCGTCCGGCGGCCAAAGGCACCCAGCGCTATCACCGCGACTGGGACTCGCTGAAGGGCTTCAAGCTGTTCTTCTACCTGACCGACGTGGGGGAGGAGGACGGCCCCCATGTCTTCGTGCGCGGCAGCCACCGCGACCCCCGCCTGGCGGTGGGCAAGGCCCTGTCGGACGAGGTGGTGCACCGTGTCTTCGGTGCCGACAAGGTGGCGACGGTGACCGGGCCGGCCGGCACCCGCTTCCTGGCCGATACCTTCGGCTTTCACAAGGGGCAATTGCCCCGCGCCGGCCGCCGCCTGATCCTGACGGCCCAGTACAACGTCCACTCCTCCCCCCACACCCCACGGCAGCCCTGGCTGCCCCGCGACAGCCATTTCGACCCGGACGTGAACCGGCGGGTGATGAAGCGGCGCTAGAGTCGGTTGCGTAAAACCAGACGCAGCCGGCTCGCTGAGCATGTCTGCGAGCAGCTTCACGCCCAAAGGTGATTCCACCTTTGGGCGATCTGCTCTAGCGTTGCTGGAAGATGAAGGTGTTGCCGCTGGGATCGTCGATATAGACCTCGCGCGTGCCCCAGGTCTGGTCCAGTGGTCCCTCATGCACGGGCGAATTCGCTCTCGTCGGTGCCACCAGGCCACGCGCCGTGAAGGATGCGAACAGCCCGTCGACATCGTCGCACAGGACGATGATCGACGCGCGCCCGTATCGCCCGTCCGGGGTGAGGTTGATGTGCAATTCGTCCGTGCCCCTGTTGAGAAGGGCGTAGAATGGCGCTTCCGCCGGAAAGCTCCGGACCAGGTCGAAGTCGAGCACCTGGGTGAGGAACGTCAGCGCTTCCGCCATGTCCCGCACAATAAGCACAGGGATAAGCATGGGCCCATCTCCTCGCCTGATTTCACCTCAGGCGAGCCTCGCACGGACAGTGGATGCGCGGCAAGCGTGGGGCCCCCACCCACTTGGGCGGGGGAACCGTGTGCTAGGCGGGACGGGGAGACCGGACGGCGGGTGGGCTTACGCCCCGTGGCACTTCTTGTATTTCTTGCCGCTGCCGCAGGGGCAGGGGTCGTTGCGGCCGACCTTCTCCGCCGTGCGCGGGCGTGGGCCCATGGCGCCGTCGACATAGTACCAGCGGCCGTCGCGCTTCTCGAAGCGGCTGGTCTCGTGGTGCAGGTAGTCCTTGCCCTCGAAGTTGAAGCGGGCGACGAACTCCACCTTGCCGGCATCGTCCTCGGGGCCGCCGGCCTCGGTCCACCGCACTTCCAGGCCCTGCCACGTGCTGTCGCGGGCCCACTGCTCGGTCTCTTCGCGATTGAAGTCCTCCGCCGTCTCCGGCAGCAGGGTGCTCTGCAGGTAGTCGATGTTGTGCACGATGAAGGCGGAATAGCGCGAGCGCATCAGCGCCTCGGCCGTGGGCGGCAGGGCGGTGCCCGCGTGATAGGGGCCGCAGCAATCTTCATAGGCGCGGGCGCTGCCGCAATGGCACTGGCTCATCGTCGTGATGTCTCAAGGCTGAAAGAAGGGGTATCTGTGCTGCCAGATACCGCAAACCGCCGCCGGACACCAGTGCGCAGGCCGCGCCACCGCTTTTCCGCCGCCGCCCTGCCGTCACCACGGGCCGGAACCCGGCGCGCATGGGCGGCACGCCAGCTTTGCGGCGCCGGGGCCTTGCGGCGGCGGGGCCGAGCGCTCATTTGCTTGATGTAACAGGATGTGTGCCCGGGTCGCATGCCGGGGCCGACCACCGCCGATCCCAAGGCCGACCCCATCCTCGCCCGTCGCACGATCCCTTCAGGGAGTGCACGAACCATGTCCTTGCCTGACAAGACCGCGCTGACGACGGGGCCATCCACGGCCCCGAAACGCCGCTGGCCCTTCCTGGCGTTGAAAGGCCTGGCGGCGGGCGCGGCGCTTTTGGCCCTGTCGAGCTGCGTGGCCGACGGCTACTACGCCACGCCGGCCTATTCGGGCCCCTACGCCTATTCCACCTACCCTTACTATGACGGCTACGGCTACTACGGCGCCTATCCTTATTACGTCGGCATCGGCGGCTATTACCCGTATTACGGCTGGGGCCATGGTTATTGGCATGGCCACTATGGGGGCTGGTCCGGTGGTCACTGGGGCGGCCACTGGGGAGGCGGCCACTGGGGCGGTGGTCATTGGGGCGGACACGGCGGTGGGTTCGTCCATCACTGAACCCGTCCCCAGGCGGGAAGCATCGGCATGAGGCATTTGCGGGCTTGCCAGGCGCCCGGTCCAGCAGTGGGCCGGGCGTTTTGCTGCGCCCTCCGCGGCGGTTTTCCTGCGTCAGCGTGCCACGGCATGAACCCGATCATGCCCAGCAGCCGCCGTCTTGTTGTCGCATTTGGCTGCCAGATTTTTCCCATGCCGATAGCCCAACGGGACACGCCCGGGGGCGCGGCCCGATAGTCCGGAGATACATCATGTCTGATCGATCCCGTTCCATTCTGACCCGGCTGGTCCTGGCCGGGATGGTGTTGGCCGGACTGTCCGGCTGCGTGATTGAGGAACGTCCTTATCACCACCACTATTGGCATCACGATTACTACGACCACTATTAAGCCATCCGGGCGCCGACGTCGGGCGCCGGAGGCGATCGCGACAGGCCGGAGGCGCCCGGGGGACCGGGGCTTCCGGCCTTTATTTTGGGAAATGGCTATTTTGGGAAATGGCGGTGACGCCGCCGTCCATCGTCCGGCGCGGGGCTGATCCGCACAAAGGCCGGATTGGTTGGCGGCCCGGCTGTGGCCATCATTGTTGCACATGCTCAATGGCGTGATTGGGGGCGGGCGCACCGCTCAAGGAGTTTAAGGTGGCGGTGGAACAGGTGGCCTCGGGATCGGTGATCGCCGGCGGCGCGTCGATGGGGGTCTCCGCGGTAGCGGGGGCTGTGGATGCGGGCAGGCGCCGGGGCGCCGGGCTGCTGACCCAGCGTGGCGTGGGCTTTGTCGCCATGCTGGCCATGCTGATGTCCTTCGGCTCCATGTCGGTCGACATGTACCTGCCGGCCATGCCGCAGATCGCCCGGGACCTGGGGGTCACGCAGGCCGGGGTTGAATCGTCGCTGACCGCCTTCTTCCTGGCCTTCGGCCTGTGCCAGCTGTTCTGGGGGCCTATGGGCGACCGCTTCGGCCGCCGCGGGCCCATCCTGGTGGGGATCCTGCTGTACCTGGCGGGCAGCGCCGGCTGCGCCGCCGCGCAGAACATCACCACCCTCAGCCTGTGCCGCGCCATCCAGGCAGCGGGCGCCGGCGCCGCGCCGGTTCTGGCCCGCGCCATGGTGCGCGACGTGTTCGACCGCGACCGCGCCGCCAGCGTCTTCTCCATGATGATGCTGGTCATGGGCATCGCCCCCATGGCCGCCCCACTGCTGGGCGGCCAGGTGCTGGCCTACCTGGACTGGCGCGCCATCTTCTGGGTGCAGGCGGGCTTTGGCCTGGTGGCCATGGTGGGCCTGATCAGCCAGCATGAGACCCTGAACCCGGCCTTGCGCGCGCGGTCCAACGGGCTGGCCCAGCTGCGCAGCTATGGCCAGCTGATGATCAGCGGCCGTTTCCTGGGTTACGCCCTGACGTCCGCGATGATCTATGGCGGCATGTTCGCCTACATCGCCGGCACGCCCTTCGTGTACATCGACTATTTCCAGGTGCCCGCCCGCCTGTACGGCCTGCTGTTCGGCCTCAACATCGTCGGCATGATCATCGTCAACATGATCAACAGCCGACTGGTGTTGCGCCTGGGCACGGATCGCCTGCTGGCTTGGGGATCGGCCTGCATCGCCCTGTTCGGCATCGGTCTCGCCATCGCCGGCCACACCGGCGCGGGCGGCTTGTGGGGCATCGTCGCGGGCCTGTTCCTGTTCATGGCCTTCACCGGCCTGATCGGCGCCAACGCCACGGCGGGCGCCTTGGCCTCCTACCCCCACATGGCGGGCACGGCCTCGGCCCTCATGGGCTCAACCCAGTTCGTCACCGGCGCCGTGGTCGGCACCCTGGTGGGCTGGCTGGCTGACGGCACGCCCTGGCCCATGGCCGCCATCATCGGCGGCGTGGGTGTGCTGGGTTTCGTCTTCAACCGCCTGCTGATCCGCTGATTGCAACAGTGGCATGCGCCACTATTGTGCGCCCGCGTTAATCCATGTGCGCCGCGTCACTGAGACGCGACCGGGGTTTGCCTTAAACAACGGCACGATTGCACCGGATCGGGTGCGCGGGGCAGGGGCGGGGGGCCAACCCGATCGGCCTGGCGCACGCCGCTTCCCTCTGACACGCGTCCTGTCTGCCCAGCCCCTGCGCCGTTTTCGCGCGCGAGGGGCACGAAACCGTTTTGCCGGATCGAAGGTTTCCACGATGTCCACGTCGCGTACCCTTGCTTCCACCTCCTGGTTCCGCCGCCTCGCCACCCGCCGCCTGGCCGTCGCCTTCCTGCCGCTGATGCTGGCCGCCTGCGCGCTGGACGGGGAAACCCCCGCCGACCCGGCCAAGTCCCTGGTGATGCCGTCCCACTGGGATGCCACCTCCACCCAGGGCGGTGCGAAGGACGGCACCACCCAGACGGTGGCCGTCACCACCGATGCCGCCGCCTGGCCGACGACCGATTGGTGGTCGGGCTTCAACTCGCCGGAACTGACCCAGCTGCTGGCACAGGCCCGCGCCGACAATCCCGACCTGGGCGCCGCCGCCGCCCGCATCGCCCAGGCCGAGGCCCAGGCGGAAATCTCCGGCGCCTCGCTGTGGCCCAGCGTGCAGCTGGGGCTGAGCAGCACCCGCTCCGGCAGCCGCAACATCAAGGGCTCGGCCGCCGCCGGCCTGAACGGCGCCGTGCCGCTGAGCGACTATGCCGGCAACGTGCACCAGGCCTCGCTGTCCGCCAGCTATGAGATCGACTTCTGGGGCAAGAACCGCGCCACCCGCGACAGCGCCCAGTTCAGCCTGGACGCCAGCCGCTTCGACAGCGAGACGGTGGCCTTGTCGCTCAGCAGCAACGTGGCTGCGACCTACTTCCAGATCCTGGCGATCCGCGACCGCCTGGCGGTGGCGCGCGGCAACCTGGAAAACGCCGAGCATGTGCTGTCCCTGATCGATGCCCGCGTGCAGGCCGGCGCCGACAGCCAGTTGGACCTGGTGCAGCAGCGCTCCATCGTCGCCACCCAGCGCGCCGCCGTCCCGGCCCTGGAGCAGCAGGAACGCACCCAGCTGAACGCCCTGGCCATCCTGCTGGGCCGCGCGCCCGAGGGCTTCACTGTGCAGGCCAAGGGCTTGGCCGACGTGCAGCCGCCGGCGCTGGGCACCGGCGTGCCGGCCGAACTGCTGACCCGCCGCCCCGACATCCGTTTTGCCGAGGCGCAGCTGGCCGCCGCCGGTGCCGACATCAAGGTGGCGCGCACCCAGATGCTGCCGTCCGTCACCCTGAACGCCAGCACGGGCGTCGAGGCGGCGACCCTGGCCCACCTGGTGAACGCCCCCACCCTGCTGTTCAGCCTGGGCGGCGAGATCGCGCAGAGCCTGTTCTCCGGCGGCCGCCTGGAGGGCCAGGTGCACCAGGCCGAGGGCCGGCACCGGGAGCTGGCGGAGGATTACCGCAAGGCCGCGCTGTCCGCGCTGTCCGACGTGGAAAGCGCCGTCTACTCCATCGACCGCTACCAGGACCAGTACGGCCTGCAGAAGGACGCCGTGGCCCAGAGCCAGCGGGCCTTCGAACTGGCCGAGGATCGCTATCGCGGCGGCCTGACCGACCTGCAGACCCTGCTGGACACCCAGCGCACCCTGCTGTCCACCCAGGACACCCTGGCCCAGGTGAAGCTGTCGCGGGTGCAGGCCAGCGTCAGCCTGTTCAAGGCGCTGGGCGGCGGCTGGCAGGATGACGGCAGCAGCTTCCTGTCGCAGGCAAAGGCCGCGCGCTGATCCCAGCCCGCTTGATATGAAGGAAAACCCGCCCCGGCGCCGGCCAGGGCGGGTTTTCTATTACCTACGCCTGGCTTCCTTTCATGGCGGCGCCGACGTAGTCCCACAGGCCTTGATCGAAGGGCAGGCCCTGGCCTTGCGGGTCGCGGTCCAGCGCCTTCTGCCACAGGCCGGCGGTGCGCTGCGCCACCGCCCCGTCGCCCTGGGTGAAGGCGGTGACCAGGCCTTGCCAGCGCCGGGCGGCCTCTTGCGCGCGGGCGTCGCTGGCCGGCACGCCGGCTTGGCGCAAGGCCTGCATGTCGGCGATCAATTGCGTCCAGGCGCGGGCACCCTCGGCCGCCGCCGCCTCACCGCCCCGGGGCGTCATCAGGGTGGCGCGTTCCTCGGCCGTATAGTCCTCGGCCAGGACGGTGCGCAGGGTTTCAGGCATCGTGTTCATGTCCAATCTCCGGATCAAGGTGCACAGGTCATCGACGGAGATCGGGGTGGTGCCGGGGCGGGACATGTCCGTGCGGGCCAGGGCCTGTTCCACCAGATCCAGGCCGGCTTGCGCCGCCGCCAGCCGCCCGCGCCAGAAGGCGGCCTGCACCTCCAGCACGCGCCGCAGGGACGGGGTGTCGCCGGCCAGGACCCGGGCGATTTCGGTTAGCGACAGGCCCACGGACTTCAGCGCCTGGATGATGCCCAGGCGCTGGAACTCCCGCGGGCCGTACAGCCGCCAGCCCTTGTCAGTGCGTGGCGGGTCCAGCAGACCGCGCGCCTCATAGACCCGCAGCGCCCGGACGGTCAGCCCAGTGCGCGCGGCCGCTTCCGCCGCCGTCAGCACCGGCTCCGCCATCCGCTTCCTGGCCATGCCGTCCACCCTCGTCCGCACCGGCTTGTCCCCCATCATCGTCGATAAGGGACGGTGCGGGTATGACCCAGGGTCCGGCTCAAGAGGTTTTTTTCGTCCCATCAAGGGCGCGCAAGCGCCTGCCGGCGTTTGAGGAAAAACTTAAAGGTAATCCACGGTCAGCGGCGCATGGTCGCTGAAGCGCTGGTCCTTGTAGATGGTGGCCCGTTGGGCGGTGGCGGCGACGCCCGGGGTGGCGATCTGGTAGTCGATGCGCCATCCCACGTTCTTGGCCCAGGCCTGGCCCCGGTTGGACCACCACGTGTAGCCTTCCTCGCCCACCTCGGGGTACAGGCGGCGATAGACATCGACCCAACCCTGTTCGTCGAACAGGCGGGACAGCCAGGCGCGCTCCTCCGGCAGGAAGCCGGAGTTCTTCAGGTTTCCCTTCCAGTTCTTCAGGTCGATCTCCTTGTGGGCGATGTTCCAGTCGCCGCAGAGGATGACCTGGCGGCCGGCCTGGGCCAGGGCCGCCATATGGGGCAGGAAGCGGTCCATGAAGGCGAACTTGGCGGCTTGCCGATGCTCCCCGCTGGAACCTGAGGGCAGGTAGACCGAGACGACCGACAGGTCGCCGAACACCGCCTCGACATAGCGGCCCTCGGCGTCGATGTCGTCATGCCCCAGGCCCACGATCATCTGGTCGGGCGCCTTGCGGCTGTAGACGCCGACGCCGCTGTAGCCTTTCTTCTCCGCGTACTGGAAATAGCCGTGATAGGCGGCGCCGGCGGCGTCGCTGGGCGCCAACATCAGGGGCGTCATGTCCTCGGCCTGGGCCTTCAGCTCCTGCACGCACACGACGTCGGCGTCCTGGGCCGCCATCCATTCGAAGAAGCCCTTGGTGGTGGCGGAGCGGATGCCGTTCAGGTTGGCGGAGATGATGCGCATGCTGGGGCTTTCGTCAGGCAAAGAAAGAGGGGGCCGGTCAGGGCCCCCTCTCGGTAAACAAATCCGGCAGGTTCAGCAACAGCGGCCGACCTTGCCGCTGTAGCGCGCCTCCTGCCGTTCGCGGAAGAATTCCTCCCGCGACATGATCGGCTGGTCCGGATGGTTGAGGCGCCGGTGTTCGACATAGCTGTCGTAATCCGGCAATCCCACCATCAGGTTGGCCATGCGGGCCACCAGCTTGGCGAAGGGAAGGGCTTGCGCTTGCGCCGACATCAGTCGTCCCCGGCGGCGACGGCGGCCCCACCGATCCCGACCTCGTGCGCCGTGGCGCGCGGGTTGGCCAGGGCCTTGCGGATGTTCAGGATGCCGAACACCAGCATGGACACGACCACGGCCATGAACAGGCCGCACAGGGTGGCGTCGACATAATCATTGGTGATGACCCGGGCCATGGCCTCCGCCGTCTTGGCCGGGGCCAGCACCTTGCCGTCGGCCAGCGCGGTGGAGAACTTCTTGGCGTGCGCCAGGAAGCCCACGGCCGGGTTGTCATCGAACAGCTTCTGCCAGCCGGCGGTCAGCGTGCAGATGGCCAGCCACACCGTGGGCAGGATGGTGACCCAGGCGAACTTCTCCCGTTTCATCTTGAACAGGATGACGGTGCCCAGCATCAGGGCGATGGCCGCCAGCATCTGGTTGGAGATGCCGAACAGGGGCCACAGCGTGTTGATGCCGCCCAGCGGATCGACCACGCCCTGGTACAGGAAATAGCCCCAGCCGGCGACGGCGATGGCCGTGGCCAGCAGGTTGGCGCCCCAGCTCTGGGTCACGCGCAGGGCCGGCACCGCCGTGCCCAGCAGGTCCTGGATCATGAATCGGGCGACGCGGGTGCCGGCGTCGACCGTGGTCAGGATGAACAGGGCCTCGAACAGGATGGCGAAATGGTACCAGAAGGCGGTCATGGACTGGCCGCCCACCAGGCTGGACAGGATGGTCGACATGCCCACGGCCAGGGTGGGGGCGCCGCCCGCGCGGCTGAGGATGGTCGTCTCGCCCACGTTCTTGGCCACCTGGGCCAGTTCGTCCGGGGTGATGGCGAAGCCCCAGCTGCCCACCACCTGGGCCGCCTGGTCCACCGTGGTGCCGATGACGCCGGCCGGCGTGTTCATGGCGAAATAGACGCCGGGGTGCAGCACGCAGGCCGAGATCAGGGCCATGATGGCGACGAAGCTTTCGGCCAGCATGGCGCCGTAGCCGATCATGCGGGCCTGGGCCTCCGTCTCCAGCATCTTGGGCGTGGTGCCCGAGGAGATCAGGGCGTGGAAGCCCGAGACCGAACCGCAGGCGATGGTGATGAACAGGAAGGGGAACAACTGGCCGGAGAAGACCGGGCCGCTGCCGTCGACGAAGCGGCTGACCGCCGGCATGTGCAGCTCGGGCATGACGATCAGGATGCCGACCGCCAGCGCGATGATGGTGCCGATCTTGAGGAAGGTCGACAGGTAGTCGCGCGGTGCCAGCAGCAGCCACACCGGCAGGACCGAGGCGATGAAGCCGTAGGCGATCAGCATCAGGGCCAGCGTCTCACCCTTGAAGGTGAAGGCGGCGGCCCAGGCGGGATCCTCCGCCACCCACTGGCCGCCCATGATGCCCAGCAGCAGCAGGACCAGGCCGATGGCCGACATCTCGCCCACCCGGCCGGGACGGATGAAGCGACCGTAGATGCCCATCAGCACGGCGATGGGCATGGTGGCGAAGACGGTGAAGGTGCCCCAAGGGCTGCCGGCCAGGGCCTTGACCACGATCAGCGCCAGCACGGCCAGCAGGATGATCATGATGAGCAGCACGCCGAACAGGGCGATGACGCCCGGCACGGTGCCCATCTCGGACTTGATCATGTCGCCCAGCGAGCGGCCGTCGCGGCGGGTGGAGGCGAACAGGATGATGAAGTCCTGAACGGCGCCGGCGAACACCACGCCGACCAGGATCCACAACGTGCCGGGCAGGTAGCCCATCTGCGCCGCCAGCACGGGCCCAACCAGCGGGCCGGCGCCGGCGATGGCGGCGAAGTGGTGGCCGAACAGCACCCATTTGTCCGTGGGCACGTAATCCAGGCCGTCATTGTGGCGCATGGCCGGGGTCAGGCGCCCGCCGTCCAGCTTCAGGGCGGTGTTGGCGATGTACAGACTGTAGAAGCGATAGGCGATGGTGTAGGTGCACAAGGCCGCCACAACCACCCACAGCGCATTGACGGTTTCGCCGCGCGACAGCGCGACGACACCCAGCGATGCGGCGCCGACGAGCGCCACAATCAGCCAGACGAGCCGTCCGGCGGTTCCGTTCATTCCGTTTCCTCCCAAGAAATCCCGCACCCCAGTCCCGGCCGCAGGGGGTACCTCGAATTCTCTTCACCCTTGGGCCATCCGCCGGGTCTACGGCGACGGTCCAGGGCTGGCCTTGTCATTGCCGCGCCAGGGCTGATCGCCTTGATATTACAGGATCGTTTGCCGCTTGGACAGAGGGGCGCCCGTTCCCGCGAGGGCCGCCGCCAAGGGTGCGGTGTGCGGTGCGGTAAAGGAATTATTCATAGTTCGGTGCGATAACAGGGGTGCAACTTGGTTGCGTTTTCCTCCCTTCTGAAAACTCAGCCCCGGCGCCTTCTGGCAGCCGGGGTTTTTTATTGCCCGCACCGCAGTATCTTTTTGCTGCGACCGCAAAAACGGCGACGGCCCCGCCTGGGTGATCCAGGCGGGGCCGTTTTGGTCAGCCGAACCGGTGTGGTTGTAGACGATCAGCGGCCCTGGATGGTGATGGTCAGGGTGTCGGTGTAGCTGCCGGCGATGGCCTGGGCGTTGGCGGGGACGGTGACGGCGACGGTGGCGGTCTTGTTGAACTGGGCGGAAGAGCGGACGACGTTGACGCTGCTGCCGCTGGACTGGCCGTCGTAGATGGGGGTGTAGCTGACGGGCTGGGCGCCGGTGGCGGATGACTTGAGGTTGCCGCCGTTGGCGGAGGAGACGCTGATCTGGTAGCCGGCGCCGTCGTTGCAGGTTTCGACGACGCTGCCGACGGTGACGGCGTTGGAGCCGGCCAGGATGTTCAGCTGGGCGCCGGCATCGGTGACGCTGACGGTGCAGGTCTGGGCGACGGTGCTGTTCAGCTGGATGGTGCCGGAGGCGGCGGCCGTGGCGGCGAAGGCGGGGGCGGCAGCGGCGGCCAGGGAGACGGCGGCGATCAGGGCGGCGGCGGCGAAGCGGATCATGGCGAAGGTTCCTATCGG